>JAJXZV010000441.1 GCA_021779875.1 Pseudomonadota bacterium | reverse complement strand
TCGGAAACACCGGATCCGCGCCCGCCTGCAGCACGATCCAGAGGCCCTGGGTCTGCTTCGCGGGCAGGAATTCGGCGCCGGCCGCACCGCCGTGGGCGCGGTATTCGATGCCCGAGCCCCGGCACAGGGGCATGCGCATGGTGAGCTGCGGCCGGAAGTTCAGGCTGAGCGCGCCGGCGAAGGTGTCCGCCGGTGCCTGCGCGAGCGTCGCATAGGCGAAGGCCGCGCCTTCGCCGTCGCCCACCAGGATGGGCGGCAGATAAGTCGGCAGGTGGTAGTAGGCCTGCACGAAGTGGCTCAGATTCTCGAGGTCCCCGTCCGGGAACACGCAATCGCCGCCGTCGGCCTCGAGATCCTTCTCGAGCTTGGGCAGGTCGATCCCGGCCACCAGCGCGCCCTGCGCGCGCAGCGACTTCGCCCACTCGACCACGTCGCCCGACCAGCCGCCCTCGCCGGAGAGCAGCAGCACGAAGCTCTTGGGCGTGCCCGTCGGCGAGTAGACCGGCAGGTCCGTGAACCGGCCGTGCGCCAGGCGTTCGACCCCGGCGGCGCCGGGGACCGCGTGCCGGTGGCGCACGTAGAGCACCGCGGCGCCGACCAGCACGGCCAGGGCGAGGAGCGACAGCAGTTGCAGACGTGTTGCGCGCTTCATCCGCTCACCCTATCACCGCCGGCGGTCCGGGTAGGCGTCGATTTCCGCGAGCATCTCCGCGCCGCCGAGCGCCTGCATCTGGCCGAGGATCCAGTCGCGCCGCTGCAGGACGTAACGCGAGGGCGCGGCGGCCGAGAATCGTTCCGGGTTCGGCAGGACGGCGGCGAGCACCGCGGCGTCCGAGCGGCTCAGACGGGCGGCGGGCCGGTGGAAGAATCGCTCGGCCGCCGCCTCCGCGCCGTACACCCCGTAGCCGAACTGCGCGACGTTCAGGTACACCTCGAGAATGCGCCGCTTCGGCCAGCAGGCCTCGATCAGCACCGTGAAATACGCCTCCAGAGCCTTGCGAAAATAGCTGCGTCCGGACCAGAGGAACAGGTTCTTGGCCACCTGCTGGCTGATGGTGCTCGCGCCGCGGACGCGGTGGCTGTGCTGATTCATGCGGTAGGCCTTCTCGATCGCCTCGACGTCGAAACCCCAGTGCTCGGGAAATTTCTGATCCTCGGAGGCGACCACGGCGAGCGGCAGGTTGGGAGAAATCCGGTCCAGGTCCGCCCACGCGTGGCGCAGCACATAGTTCGGATCCGGCCTCCTCCAGGCGTCGATCCGCGCCTCGATCATGAAGGCGCTCACGGGCGGATCGACCCAGCGCAGCAGCAGGACGAGTCCGACCGAGAGGGCGAGCGAGCCGCCGAGTACCCACAGCGCGCCGCGTACGGCGGCGCCGATCAAGCGTCGATCCGCCGCACGCTCGTCATGATCACCGCTTCGAGCGGCACGTCGTCGAACCCGCGGCGGCGCCCCGTGTCGACCGCGGCGATCCGGTCGATCACCGCCATGCCGTCGTGCACCTTGCCGAACACCGCATAGCCGAAATTGCCGCGGCTCTGATCCAGGAAATCGTTGTCCTTCAGGTTCACGAAGAACTGGGAGGTGGCGCTGTCCACGGCGTTGGTGCGCGCCATGGACAGGGTGCCCCGCAGGTTCTTCAGGCCGTTGCCCGCCTCGTTCTTGATCGGGTCGCGGGTGCGCTTCTGCGACAGGTCCTCCGTGAAGCCGCCACCCTGGATGACGAATCCCGGGACGATGCGGTGGAAGATGGTCCCGTCGAAGAACCCCTCGTCGACGTAGGCCAGGAAGTTCGCCACGGTGATCGGCGCCTCCTTCTCGTAGAGTTCGACGGTGAATTCGCCCAACGTGGTGTGGATGCGGATCATGAGATGTCCTGTGTTGAGGGAGGAAGCTGGCCGAGCGTCACGCGGGGCAGGCCCGCGTGATCGGCGATGGTCGATACTCGGATGAAGCCGCGTCGCGCCAGCAGCGCGGCGACGTCGGGGCCCTGGAGGCTGCCGTGCTCGAGCATGAGCCAGCCGCCGGGGTGCAGATGTCCGGGCGCGTCCGCGACGAGCGCGGCCAGCGCCTCGAGCCCGGTGGCGCCGGGCGTCAGCGCGAGGGCCGGTTCGGCCGCGAGGCGCGCGAGCGCCGCGTCGCCCGCGGCGACGTAGGGCGGGTTCGAGACGACGAGGTCGAACCGCTCCGCCGGCACCGCCTGGTACCAGCTGCCCGCGCGCCAGGCGACGCGTTCGAGCCCGAGCGCCCGGGCATTGGCGGCCGCGACCGCGAGCGCCGCGGCGGACAGATCGACGCCGATCACGCGTGCGCGCGGCCGCTCGGCGGCGAGCGCCACGGCGATGGCGCCGCTGCCGGTGCCCAGGTCGAGCACCGCCCGGTCCGCGCCGCGCGGCAGGACCGCGAGGGCGTGCTCCACCAGCAGCTCGGTCTCCGGACGCGGCACCAGCACGTCGGGCGTGACCGCGAGCGGCAACGACCAGAATTCACGCGTGCCGGTCAGGTAGGCGAGCGGCGCGCTCGCCGCCCGCCGCGCGAGCAGTGCGTCGAAGCGCCCGGGAAGTCCGCCGCCGAGCGGCTCGCCCGAGCGCACGATCAACGCGGCGCGCGAGACCTCGAGCAGGTGCGCGAGCAGCAGCTCGGCGTCGAGGCGCGGCGTTTCGCTCGAGGCCCGCAGCCGGGCCGCCGCGAGCCGCAGCGATTCGCCGATGCTCGGCAGGGTGTGGTCCGCTGCGCCGCCGATCATTCGACCTGCTGCGCGAGCTCTTCGGCCTGGTGCTCCTGATTGAGCGCCTCGACCAGCTCGTCGAGATGACCGTTCATGACCTCGTCCAACTTGTAGAGCGTCAGGTTGATCCGGTGGTCGGTGATGCGGCCCTGGGGGAAGTTGTAGGTGCGGATGCGCTCGGAACGATCGCCCGAGCCGACCTGGAGCTTGCGCGACATGGCCTGCTGGGTCTGCTGCTTCTCGCGCTCGGCGGCGAGCAGGCGCGCCTTGAGCAGCGACAGGGCACGGGCCCGGTTCTTGTGCTGCGAGCGCTCGTCCTGGCATTCGACCACGATGCCGGAGGGCAGGTGGGTGATGCGGATGGCCGAGTCGGTCTTGTTGACGTGCTGGCCGCCGGCGCCCGAGGATCGGAAGGTGTCGATGCGCAGTTCCGCGGGGTTCAGCTCGATCGCCGCGACCTCGTCGAGCTCGGGCAGGATCGCCACGGTGCACGCGGAGGTGTGGATGCGCCCCTGCGCCTCGGTGGCGGGCACGCGCTGCACCCGGTGCGTGCCGGACTCGAACTTGAGCGTGGAATAGGCGCCGCGCCCGATCACGCGGCTGATGATCTCCTTGTAGCCGCCGTGCTCGCCGGCGCTCTCGCTCAAGACCTCCACGTCCCAGCCCCTCGATTCGGCGAAGCGCGAATACATCCGGAACAGGTCGCCGGCGAAGATCGCCGCCTCGTCGCCGCCGGTGCCGGCGCGTATCTCGAGGAAGATGTTGCTCTCGTCGTGCGGGTCCTTCGGGATGAGCAGCCGCTGCAGCTCGCGCTCCTCGTTCGCGAGCCGGGGCCCGAGCTCGGCCGCCTCCTCCTGCATGGCGAGCTCATGGGCGGTCTGCATGTCGCCCTCGAGCGTCAGGTAGCCACGGAAGCGCTCGACCACCGGCCCGAGCCGCGAGTACTCCATGGAGAGGTCGCGAAATTGGTTCTGCCGGCCGATCACCCCGGGGTCGGAGAGCAGGCGTCCGACCTCCTCGTAGCGTTCGTCGAGCTTCTCGAGCTTGCGTCGAATCGAGTCCTTCACGTCAGCTCCGGCCGCGATCATCGGTGAGCAGGCGGATCAGCGTCTGCGCCAGAGCCGCATCGGCCGTTTCGGAGGCCTGGCGCAGCGCATGGGTGGGGGCGTGCAGCAGCCGGTTGGTCAGCGTGGTGCCCAGGAACTCGATGACCTCCTCGGGCGGCCGGCCGGCGGCGAGCATGCGTCGGCCCTGCTCGACCGTCTGGGCGCGGATCGCGTCGGCCTGCTGACGCAGCGTGCGGATCGCCGGGCCGGCGCCGTGCGCGCGCGCGTCGGCGAGGAAGCGGGCCACCTCCTGCTCGATGACCTTGCGCGCGTCCAGGGCCGCCGCCTCGCGCTGCTGGCGATTCTCCTCCACCACCTGCTGCAGGTCGTCGATGGAGAACAGGTAGACGTCCTCGAGGTCGGCGACCGCGGGCTCGATGTCGCGCGGCACGGCCAGGTCGGCCATGAAGACGGGCCGGCGGCGGCGCGCGCGCACCGCCGCCGCGGCCGCCGCCTTGGTGATCAGCGGCTCGAGGCTCGCCGTACAGCTGACCACGATGTCGGCGGCGGGCAGCTCCCGGTCGAGCGCCGCGAGATCGACCGCATACGCCTGCAACTCGGCCGCGAGGGTCTGCGCGCGGCTCAGGGTGCGATTGGCGATCACCATGCGCTTGACGCCGGCGGCCGCGAGGTGGCGCGCGGTGAGCGCGATCATCTCGCCGGCGCCGATCAACAGGGCCGTGTGCTCGCCGAGGTCCGCGAAAATGCGGCGCGCGAGGCTCACCGTGGCCGAGGCGAGCGAGACCGCATTGGCGCCGACCTGCGTTTCGGTGCGCACCCGTTTCGCGGCGGAGAACGCCGCCTGGAACAGCTTGTTCAGTTCGGGGCCGGTGCTGCCGGCCTGCTGGGCGATGCGGTAGGCGTCCTTGAGCTGTCCGAGGATCTGGGCCTCGCCGAGCACCATCGAATCGAGGCCGCTCGCCACCCGGAAGGCGTGCTCGACCGCGTGTCCGGCGCTGTGCAGGTACAGACTCGCGGCCAGGTCGATGCCGCTGCCATGGTGGCTCTCGAGCCAGCGGGACAGCTCCTCTCCCGTGGCCGGGCCGGCCCAGTACAGCTCGGTCCGGTTGCAGGTGGAGACGATCACCGCCTCGGCGACGCCGCTCTCACCGCGCAGCGCCTGCAGGGCGCCGGCCAATCGTTCCTCGTTGAAGGCCACCTTTTCCCGCAAGGCGACCGGCGCGGTCTTGTGATTGATTCCGAGGACGTTGAATGCCATTGCAGCGCTTTTAATCGTAACCGTCTGATTCTGGTGAAGAAGGGCCGCCATATCAAGCGCGAAGGCGCGGCATCGAAGGACCCGATTGGCTATAGTTGCTGCCGTGACGTCCATCATCGAATTCGCAGGGAAGACGGCCGCGCTGGCGATGTTCGCGTCGGCCGCCTGTGCCGCCCCCTCCGTCCGGTCGACGGAGGATGCGGCGGCGCGGACATTTTATACCGTCACGGCGGAGATCGCCCTGTCTCGGCACGAGCCGCGCGTGGCGGCACTGCAGTACGGGGCGGCGGCCGGGACGGTCGATGCCGCCGCGCGGCCCGTGAGCGAC
>JAJXZV010000124.1 GCA_021779875.1 Pseudomonadota bacterium | reverse complement strand
GGCGAGCGGCGCACGCGCGCGGCGGCCGAGAACGGCCGCCGCGCGCCCGGGAGCGGGCTCATGCGGGCGAGGGATGCTCGCCATCGATCGGTCGATCACCACGGTCTCAATAGGTGACCGTGACCGTGATGGTGTCCGCGTAGGTTCCGGGCGTCGCCGCCTGGTTGGTCACGCTGTCGGGCAGCTGACCGTACACGGTGATCGAGGTCGCGCTCGCGGCCGCCATGCCGGCGCCGGTGCCGGTCGCGGTCTGGGACGAGCCCGTGCCGTCGCCGAACACGGTGGTGAACGCCGCGTCCTTGAACAGGTTGTATTGCAGCGTGTTCGCGCCGGAGGCCAACAGTCGCTGCGTGAAGGCGGTACCCGTGGTGGTGCCGGCGTTCAGCGCCACCGTGTAGCCGGTGCCCTTGGTGCAGTTCACGCTGATGGTCGACGAGCCGCTCTTGGCGCCGGCCCCGGGCGTGTAGTTCGGGAACGCGAGATTGGTCGCGCTCGTCACGCAGTTGGAGAGCACTGTGGCGGTGACGTTGAAGCTCGCGGTGGTGGTGCCCGCCTGGGCGGCACCGGCGGCCATCAGGCCCATGGCCACGGCGGCGGAAAGGATCTTGTGCATGAGAACTCCTCTGGAGATTGATTCATTTCATTAACCGGCCTTCAGGGCATCCCCGAAGGTTCCTGGTTATTGTTACGTTGGCGGTGCAATGCGTCGTGACCGCGGTCGCAGATTGCGCAGGGGAGATTCAAGTTTTGGGCGATTCTGCCGAGCCTCTCTCGCCGCCGTACCGGCGGGCTGCGGACCGTGCGGGGGCGGGCATCGGGTGTGAACCAGTTCCGCTTTGGCGGGACGTGCTACCATGCGGCCCCGAGGAAATTGCATGACCGCGGCCTTCTTCACAACCCGGCGTTTCGCGGCGCGAATCGCGTTGATGGCGGCGTTCATGCTGCTGTCGGCGCAGTTCGGCGCCCTCGGCCATGCCTATTCGCATGACGGCGGGCTCGCGCGCACCGCCTCGCACAAGCCGCTGCCGAGCAGCCACGACTACTGCTCCGACTGCCTGGCCTTCGCACCGCTCCTGTCCGGCGCCGGCGCCCTGCCGGCGGCGTCCGCCCCGTTCGCGCACGGCGCACCGCCGATCGCGGCCTCGGCCGGCCGGATGCTGATCGGGCTCGCGGCCCGCCTCGCCTTCCGATCCCGGGCTCCTCCCACCCTCGTCTGACGGTATCCGCCGATGCGCGCCGCCGTGTCCCGGCGGCGCGGTTTGCCGTTTCCGACGAGGAGATCGATTGCACATGTTGACGTTCAGGCCACCGGCCGCGCTCGCCGCGGCGCTCATATCCATCGCACCGTGGACGACGCCGTCGCTCGCCGCCGGCCAGAGCACGCCGGGCGCCGACGGCGGCGACACGCTCGATGCCATCACGGTGATCGCGAAGCACCTGGACGAGGCCCGCAACGGCATCCAGACCCAGACCGGCGCCTCGACCTACGTCATCGACGAGGCGGCGATCAACGCCGCCCCGGGCGGCGACAATACGCTGCTCAATCAAGTGATCCTGCAGGCGCCGGACGTCGTCCAGGACTCCTTCGGGCAGTTTCACGTGCGCGGCGAGCACAACGGCCTGCAGTACCGCCTGAACGGCATCATCCTGCCCGAGGGCATCAGCGGCTTCGGCCAGGCGCTCGACCCGCGCCTGATCTCCTCGGTTTCCCTGGTCACCGGCGCGCTGCCCGCCGAATACGGCCTGCGCACCGCGGGCATCGTCGACCTCAAGACCAAGAGCGGCGCGATCGAGCCCGGCGGCGCCGCGGCCATCTACGGCGGCAGCCACGGCGAGGTGATGCCGAGCATGAACTACGGCGGCTCCGAGGGCAGCCTCAACTACTTCGTGTCGGGGGACTTCCTGCGCAACGACCTCGGCATCGAATCCCCCGACGGCAGCTCGAACCCGATCCACGACCACACCACCCAGTACCACGGTTTCGCCTACCTCGAGGACATCCTCGGCGAGGCCGATCGCCTGAGCCTGGTGCTCAGCAGCTCCACCGGCATGTTCCAGATCCCGAACATCGCGAATCTCACGCCCGGCATCCTGAACGCCGATGGCCGGCCGCTCACCGTCGATGGGCGCACCACCTACCCGAGCGCGGGACTGCAGGAGAGCCAGCGGGAGCTGAATCATTTCGCGATCGTGAGCTGGCAGCATTCACAGGGGGCGCTCGACGTGCAGACCTCGGCGACCGCGCGCTACACCAGCCTGACCTTCACGCCCGACCCGGTCGGCGACCTGCTGTTCAACGGCATCGCCCAGAACGCCTTCAAGCAGAACGTCGCCTATGCGCTGCAGTCGGACGCGTCCTACAAGGCCGACGACGCGCACACCCTGCGCGCCGGGGTGTTCGTGCAGACCGACCGATCGACCAGCCAGACCAACTCCCAGGTCATCGGGCTCGACCCGGCCGGCAACCAGGTGAGCGACGCGCCGCTCACCATCCTCGACGGCGGCGCGCGCACCGAATGGCTCGAGAGCCTGTACCTGCAGGACGAATGGCGGCTCGCGCCGCAGCTGACCGTGAACTACGGGCTGCGGCTCGACCACTTCAGCGCGTTCACGAGCGGCCAGCAGGCGAGCCCGCGCGTGAACGTGGTCTGGCAGGCGCTCGAGGACACCATCGTGCATGCCGGCTACTCGCGCTACCTGTCGCCGCCGCCGTTCGAGCTGGTGGGCGGCGAAACGGTCGCGAAGTTCGTGGGCACCACCGCCGCCCCGACCATCACGCAGTCGAGCCTGCCGCAGCCCGAGCGCGCCAACTACTACGACGTCGGCGTGCAGCAGAAGGTCTCGCGCCGCCTGAACGTGGGCCTCGACACCTACTACAAGCAGTCGACCGACCTCATCGACGAGGGCCAGTTCGGCGCCCCGATCATCTTGACCCCGTTCAACTACGCGCAGGGCAAGCAATACGGAGCCGAGCTCACCGGCAACTTCACGGACGAGAATTTCTCGGCGTACCTGAACCTCGCGTACCAGACCGCCATCGGCAAGAACATCGATTCGGCGCAGTTCAATTTCTCGCCCACCGAGCTCGCCTACATCGCGACCCACTACATCCCGCTCGATCACGAGCAGCAGTTCACCGCATCCGGCGGCGCCTCTTATCAATGGAGCGGCACGCGCCTGAGCACCGATTTCCTGATGGGCTCGGGCCTGCGCGCCAACGAGGCGCTGGCCAACGGCGTCAACATCCCGAACGGCATGCATCTACCCTATTACACGCAGGTGAACTTCGGCTTGAGCCACCTGTTTCACCTGGACGATCACGGCACGCTCACCGCGCGCGTCGACCTGATCAACGCCTTCGACAAGATCTACGAGATCCGCGACGGCACCGGCGTGGGCGTCGGCGCGCCGCAGTTCGGCGCGCGGCGCGGGCTGTTCTTCGGGCTGTCGAAGTCGTTGTAGGGTCCCGAAGACCGCCTCTCTGGCATCAGGAGCCGAGGAGGCGGCGCGCGCCCGCCGCTACCGTCCCGCAAACCCCTCGGCCTGGTAGACCACTTGGCCGCCGACCACCGTTTGCAGCACCTTCACGTTCGCGATCTCCTCGGCGGGAATCGTCAGCACGTTGCGGTCGAGCACGATCAGGTCCGCGAGCTTCCCCACCTCGATGGACCCGGTCTCGGTCTCCTGACGCAGCTCGTACGCGGCGTTCAGGGTGATGGCGCGCAGCGCCTCGCGCCGCGACAGGCCCGCATCCTCGCCGAGACGGCCCGCGTATTTCGGGTCCGTCACTCCCGGGCTCTCGCGCGTCACCCCGATCCGCAGGGCGAGCCACTCATCGAGCGGATCCACGGGCCAGTCGCTGCCGTAGGCGATACGCGCCCCGGCCCGCGCCAGGAACGCGGCCGGCTCGAGGTACTTGAAGCGCGCCGGACCCATGTACTCGCGCGCCCCGTCGATGGTGTCCGGCGCGGGCTTCTCCCATTGCAGCGACAGCACCGGCTGCACGCCCAGCCGGCGGAAGCGCGCGAAGTCCCGCGGATCGACGATCTCGTCATGCGCCATGGCCACGCGCACGTCCGCCCGCGGCCGCAAGTCGCGCAACGACTGCGTGGCATCGAGCCCCTCGCGCACCGCGCGGTCGCCATCGGCATGCAGATGCGGGTCCAGGCGGGCGTCCGCGAGCAGCAGAAACAGCTCGCGCAGGATGGGCGCGGGGAAGTACACGTCGGGCCCGCGATTCGTGCCGGGCGCCCACGGTGCCGCGCCGTCGGCGGGCGGGGCGAAGTACGGCTCGATCATCGCGCCGGTCAGCGCCGGCGCGGAGATCACCCCGTCGAGGAACAGCTTGACGTTGCGGACCGTCACGCCCGGCTTCGGCCCGATCGGCCCCTGGTCGTAGCGGCGCGCCAGGTCGTGCGCCATCTCGACGGCGCGTTCGGGGTGCCGGCCCTCCACGGGCGTGATCAGCAGCGCGAA
The DNA here is from genome assembly GCA_021779875.1 of Pseudomonadota bacterium. Taxonomy (GTDB): domain Bacteria; phylum Pseudomonadota; class Gammaproteobacteria; order Steroidobacterales; family Steroidobacteraceae; genus Bog-1198. The sequence continues at coordinate 924 of JAJXZV010000124.1, read as the reverse complement.
GTGCGCCCGCGCGGTCAGTGCGCCCTCATGCTGCAGCGTCGTGAATGCCGCGAGCGCCGGCGGCGTCGCCGCCGCGTCGAGAAACGTGACGATGCCCTGCCGGCGCATCGCCTCGAGCGCCGCCCGGGCCGAGGCCAGGTCGTCGGCGGGCGTGGGCGGCGGGATCTTGCCGGTCACCAGCGCCTGCGCCTCGTCCTCGAGGATGCCGGACGGCTCGCCCTGCGCGTCGTGCCCGATGCGCCCGCCCAGGGGATCGGGAGTCGTGCGCCCGAGGCCGGCGAGCGCGATGGCGCGCGAGTTGACCAGCGCGGTATGTCCGAAGGAGGACAGGACGATGACCGGCCGGGAGGTCTTGAGCGCATCGAGGACGGTGTGGTCGGCGACCGTGCCCGCGGGACGCATGCCTTCCTGGAACCAACTCACCACCTCGAGCCAGGCATCCGGGCCCGCGCCGCGGTCGGCATCGAGACACGCCTGGATGCGCGCCTGCAGGTCGGCGACGGTCAGGCGTTCGTAGTTCAGGCTGCACTTCAGCAGGCGGGCGCCCCCCTCGAGCGGATGCATGTGCCCGTCCACCAGGCCCGGCATGAGCATGCGCCCCTCGAGATCGACGATGCGCGTGGCCGCGCCCACGTGCGCCGCGAGGCCGGCGTCGGAACCCACGTACACGATCCGCCCGGCGCGGATCGCGACCGCCTGGCGCATGTGGTCGTGCGCGTCCACCGTGTACACGGTGCCGTTGCGGTACGCGAGATCGGCCGGGGCCGCGGCGCCCTGCGCCGCGCCGTGTGCCGCGCCCGACGCGAGCCACAGCGCCGCCGCCGCGAGCCAGGCCGTGCTCGGCGGGGCCTCAGACCGCATCGAGCGCGGCCCCCAGGTCGGCGATCAGGTCGTCCGCATCCTCGATGCCCACGGAGATCCGGA
>JAJXZV010000205.1 GCA_021779875.1 Pseudomonadota bacterium | reverse complement strand
GGCCAGGCGCCGATGCTGACCGCGCGGTTGCACGCGCAGGGCGTGCCCACGCCCGGCTTCGGGCGGCTGGCCGCGACCACCGGGCAGCTCGTGCTGTGCGTGCGCCCCGAGCGCTGGCTGCGGCTGGCGCCGCCCGCGCAGCCCGGCTCGGCCGCCCGCGCGTGGCAGTCGGCGGCCGCCGGCTGCGGCATCGCCGTGGATCTGTCGTCCGGTCTCGCGGCGATGCATCTGTGCGGGACCGCCCTGGGACCCGTGCTGGCGCGCTCCTGCCGCCTGGACCTCGAGGGCGGCCTTCCGGTCGGCCATGCGGCGGCCACGGTACTCGCCCAGGTCGCCGCGATCCTCGCGGCCCTGCCGTCGGGACTTCTGCTCCTGACCCCCGCGACCACGGCGCGCCACGTGCGCGAGTGGCTGCTCCAGGCGGCCCGGCCCTTCGGCGCCGAGGCGGCTGCCGAATCGACCTTGAACGACGTGTTGAATGGACTGAGCTTCGAGGGGAGTGATCTTTCATGAAAGACGGCGCACGGGTCGTGGTCATCGGGGGCGGCGTGGTCGGGGCGAGCGTGCTCTATCACCTCGCGAAGATCGGCTGGACCGACGCGCTGCTGCTCGAGAAGAGCGAGCTGACCTCGGGGTCCACCTGGCACGCGGCCGGCGGCATGCATACCTTCAACGGCGAGGCGAACATCTCGCGGCTGCAGAAATACACCATCGATCTGTACCGTGAGATCGAGGAGCTGTCCGGCCAGTCCTGCGGCCTGCATCCGAACGGCGGTTTGATGCTCGCGGCCGATCGGGGCGAGCTCGACAGCCTGAAGCTCATCTGCTCGCGTGCCCGATATCTCGGCATGGAGACCGAGATGATCACGCTCGACGAGGCGCGGCGCCTCAATCCGCTGATCGATCCGCGGTATTTCATCGGCGCGCTGTGGCGAGCGGACGGCGGGCACTGCGACCCGGCGGGCACCACCCACGCCTACGTCAAGGCGGCACGCCGGCTCGGCGCCTCGGTCGAGCGATTCACCCGCGTGCTCGCGCTCGAGCAGCGCCCCGACGGAACCTGGAACGTGGTCACCGACAAGGGCACCGTGCACGCCGAGCACGTGGTCAACTGCGCGGGCCTGTGGGCCCGCGAGATCGGCCGCATGGTCGGCATCGAGCTGCCGGTGCTGGCCATGGAGCACCACTACCTGATCACCGAGGACCTTCCCGAGCTCGCGGGGCTCGGCCGGGAGATCGTCAACACCACCGATTACGCGGGCGAGATCTACATGCGCCAGGAGCGGGGCGGGGCGCTGATCGGCACCTACGAGCCGCACGGCGTCGTCTGGTCGCCGGACCACACGCCCGAGGACTTCTCGATGCAGCTGCTGCCCGAGGACTTCGAGCGCCTCGCGCCCTACTTCGAGGTCGGCTTCCGGCATTTCCCCGCCCTGGGGCGCGCGGGCATCCGCAAGGCCATCAACGGCCCGTTCACCTTCGCCCCCGACGGCAATCCGCTGGTCGGCCCGGTGCGGGGATTGCGCAATTTCTGGGTCGCCTGCGCGGTGATGGCCGGATTCAGCCAGGGCGGCGGCATCGGGCTCGTCCTGTCCCGCTGGATGGCGCACGGCGATCCCGGGCAGGACATCCTGTCGATGGACGTGGCGCGCTTCGGCGCCTTCGCGACCCCCCGCTACACCTCGCTCAAGGTGCCGGAGAATTACGGCCGGCGGTTCCGCCTCGCCTACCCCAACGAGGAGCTGACCGCGGCGCGCCCGGTGCGCCGTTCGCCGATTCACGAGAAGCTGCTCGCCGCGGGCGCCGTCATGGGCGCGAACTTCGGGCTCGAGCACGCGCTGTGGTTCGCGCCGCCGGGGGTCGAGCCGCGCGAGACCCCGACCTACCGCCGCTCGGAGGCATTTCCCATCGTGGGCGCCGAATGCCGCGCGGTGCGCACGTCCGTCGGACTCTACGAGACGACCAACTACGGCAAGTACGAGGTGACCGGGCGTGGTGCACGCGCCTGGCTCGACGGCGTGTTCGCGGCGCGCCTGCCGCGCCCCAACCGCCTCGCGCTCGCGCCCCTGCTGAACGAGGCCGGGCGGATCGTCGGGGATATGTCGATCGCATGCCTCGCCGACGACCGATTCCTGATCGTGGGTTCGGGATTCGCGGAGGAATTCCACATGCGCTGGTTCTGGAGGTCGGCGCCGCCGGACGACGTGTTCGTGCGCTCGGCGGCCTCGACGCTCTGCGGGGTGTCGGTCGCCGGCCCGCGCGCGCGCGAGCTCCTGCAGCGGCTGACCCGCGAGGATCTCTCGGCGTCGTCCTTCAAGCTGTTCCAGGTCCGGCAGACGGCCGTCGGTCTCGCGCCCGCGATCCTCGCGCGCGCGGGCTTCACCGGCGAGCTCGGCTACGAGATCTGGACGACGCCGGATTACTTCGCGACCTTGTACGACGATCTGTGGGATGCGGGACGCCCGCTCGGCCTCGCGCATTTCGGCGGGCGCGCCCTCTCCTCGCTGCGCCTGGAGAAGGGCTACGGCTCCTTCAACAAGGACTTCCGGCCGGACTACACGGCGGGCGAGACCGGCCTCGACCGCTTCGTCGACTTCGACAAGCCCCGGTTCACCGGCCGCGCCGCGGCGCTCGCCGAGCGCGCCGCGGGCCCGAAGCGCCGGTTCGTCGTCCTGGAGGTCGCGGCCGGCGACGCCGACGTCGTCGGCTACGAGTCCCTGGTCAAGGACGGCGAGGCGGTGGGGTACGTGACCTCGGGCGCGTACGGGCACTGGGTGGACCGCAGCCTGGCCGCCGGCTACGTGCCCGCCGCGCTCGCGCGCGACGGCGAGCGCTTCGATATCGACGTGCTCGGCGAGCTGCGCGCGGCGACCGTGCGGCTGCAGCCGCTGCACGATCCGGCGGGGGCGAGGCTGCGCTCATGAGGAGCATCCCCGGGTCCGGTTTCGCGCTAGGCGCTGCGCGTCGGCCGTGATATAGATGCGCACGCGCGCCGCGAGGCGCGCGCGTCGTTCCTGGCTGGTCCAATCCCTTTCGGAGGTCCTGGTGTACCCGTTCCGCCGCTCATCGCGACATGTCCCCGGCCTGCTCCTGTTCGCCGCGTCGGCGTTCGCCTCATCGGCGCTCGGCGCCGAAGCCGCCGCCCAGGCGCCGCCCGACGTCGTCATCAAGAACGCGACCGTCATGACCGCCTCGCACGGCACGCTCGAGCACGCCAGCGTCTGGATCCACCAGGGCAAGATCGCCGGCGTCGGCGCCTCGGTCGACGCGCCGGCGCAGGCCCAGGTGATCGACGCGACGGGGAAGTACGTCACGCCCGGCATCATCGACCCGCATTCGCACTCCGCGCTGGGCGACGACGTCAACGAGGCCACGAGTCCCGTCACCCCGTCCATGATGATGATCGACGCCTTCGACAGCAGCGACGCCGCCCTCTACGACGCGCTCGCCGGCGGGGTCACCACCGAGCTGCTGCTGCACGGTTCGGCCAACATGATCGGCGGCCAGGCGGTCGTCATCAAGAACAAGTTCGGCCTGCCGCGCGAGGGCATGCTGTTCCCGAACGCGCCGCGTTCGATCAAGTTCGCGAGCGGCGAGAACCCGAAGCGGGTGTACGGCGGACGCAACGAGTTGCCGGGCACGCGCATGGGCAATTTCGAGGTTCAGCGCCAGGCCCTCGAGGATGCCAGGGCCTACATGGCGGCGTGGAGCGCCTATGACGCCAAGGTGGCGAAGGGCGACAAGGACCTCGTGCCGCCGAAGCGCGACCTGAAGCTCGAGGCCCTGGCCGACGTGCTGCGCGGCAAGCTCTACGTGCAGATCCACTGCTATCGCGCCGACGAGTTCCTCACCGAGGAGGCCATCGCGAAGGAATACGGCTACAAGATCCGCGCCTTCCACCACGCGCTCGAGATGTACAAGGTGGGCGACCAGATCGCGCCCACCGGCACCGCCATCGCCACCTTCGCCGACTGGTGGGGCTACAAGGACGAGGCCTGGGACGCCATCCCCTGGAACGCGGTCATGAGCATGCGCGAGGGCGTGCGCGTGGCCCTGAAGAGCGACTCGAACGACCACATCCGACGGTTGAACCAGGAGGCGGGCAAGATGGTGCACTACGGCGGCGCCACGGAGGACGAGGCGATCCGGATGATCACGCTCAATCCGGCCTGGATCATCGGCGTCGAGGACCGCGTGGGGTCGATCGACGTGGGCAAGGACGCCGACCTCGTGGTCTGGAACGTCGATCCGCTGTCCACCTACGCGCGGGCCGAGAAGGTCTACATCGACGGGGACCTGTTCTTCGACTCGAGCCTGCCGGGATTCGGCACCACGCACTTCCACGGCGTCATGCATTCCGCGGGCTTCACCGGCGCGGATGACGAAGGAGACGGTCAGTGATCTTCCAAGCTCGACGACTCGACGCGCCGTCCGGCGCCGCCGGCGCACTCGTCACCGCCCTGTTCGCGTGGTCGTTGACCGCCTGCGCGGCGCAGGCGGCGGCGCCCGCGAAATCCGCGGTCGGTCCCAACGAGACCGCCCTGCGCCCGCCGAAGGCGATCGCCATCGTCGGCGGCAAGCTGCTCACCGTCAGCCACGGCACCATCGAGAACGGCACCGTCGTCGTCACCGACGGGCGGATCACGGCGGTGGGCGCCGCCGGGTCGGTCGCCGTTCCCCGGGGCGCCCAGGTGTTCGACGCCCGCGGCATGACCGTCTACCCGGGCCTGTTCGACGCCGAGACCCATCTCGGTCTCACCGAGGTCGCCTCGGACAAGAACGGCAACGACCTGGTCGAATCCAGCGACGAGATCATGCCGCAGATGCGCGTCGTCGACGCCTTTCACGCCGAGACCGTGCGCATCCCGGTGAACCGCATCAACGGGGTCACGACCGCGATCGTCGCGCCGGCCTCCGAGGACTCGGTGCCCGGCCAGGATGCGCTGATTCAGCTGTATGGCCGCGACCGCGACCAGATGATCCTGGCCGCGGACCTCGCGCTCGCCATGAACTTCGACGGCGAGGTGCGCCGCCGGTCCGGCCACGGCGCGCTCCCGGCCAAGTTCCCGGCGACCCGCATGGGCGTCGCCTCGCAGATCCGCCAGACCCTGCTCGACGCCCAGCACTACATGGACGTGCGCGCGGCGGCCGCCAAGCCCGATTTCAAGGGCGAGCCGCCGAAGAGGGATCTCAAATTCGAGGCCCTGATCCCCTATCTCAAGGGTGAGAAGCCCGTGGTCTTCGGCGCCTACGAGAGCAACGAGGTCCAGGTCGCCATGCAGATCGCCGAGGAATTCCACCTCAAGGTCATCCTGAACCACGTCACGCACGCCCAGGACATCCTCGACACCATCGCCGCCTATCACGTCCCGGTCATCGTGGGTCCGATCTACGACGCCCCGCGGGCCAACGA
>JAJXZV010000105.1 GCA_021779875.1 Pseudomonadota bacterium | reverse complement strand
GGCCGGCTCATCCTCACCGGCCAGCTCGGCGACGTCATGAAGGAAAGCGCACAGGCCGCCGTGACCTGGGTCAAGTCTCAGGCCGACCGGCTCGGCATCGACGCGGCGGCGCTCGACGCCAGCGACCTGCACATCCACGTGCCGGCCGGCGCGATCCCCAAGGACGGACCGAGCGCCGGCGTCGCCCTGGCAACCTCGCTGGCCTCGCTCCTCACCCGGCGCACCGTCCGGCCGGAGGTCGCGATGACCGGCGAGATCAGCCTGCGCGGCGTCGTGCTGCCGGTGGGCGGCATCAAGGAGAAATGCGTGGCCGCCGCGCGCGCCGGGATCCGCACGGTCATCCTGCCGGCGCGCAACCGGCGTGATCTGGAGGACATCCCGGACAGCGTGCGTCGCCGCCTGGAGTTCGTCTGGGTGGAGCGGATCGAGGACGTGCTGGCGCACGCCCTGGAGACGCCGCCCGAACACCGCGCCGCGGCCTGAGTCCCCTGCCGCGCCCCCCTTCGAGTAGGGCTTGGCATCGGTCTGCCTTTGGGTTAACGTATACGTTAACTTTATGACGTTAACGTGATACGCATGAGCGCCGTGCCCGTCCTTGAGACTGCCGAGACCGCCCAGGGTGCCCGCCTCTATGGGGTGACCGAGCTCGGCAGGGAACTCGGCGTGAGCGCCCGCACCATCCGCTTCTACGAGGACAAGGGCCTGATCGCGCCGCGCCGCGCCGGCAACCACCGGATCTACACGCAGCGCGATCGGGGCCGGATGATCCTGATCCTGCGCGGCAAGCAGCTCGGCTTCAGCCTGCGCGAGATCAAGGATTACCTCGACCTGTACGACGTCGATCCGACCCATCAGAAGCAGGTGCGGCTGCTGCTCGAGGCGGTGCAGAGCCGGATCCGGCGCCTCGAGGCGCAGCGCATCGCCCTCGATCAGACCCTCGCCGAGCTGTGCGACATCGAATCCCAAGCCCGAACCGCCCTCGCCGCGCCCCCGGGCCCGGCCCACCTCGGAGTCTCAGCATGAAGAACGTCGTCATCGCGGGCTATGCCCGCTCCCCCTTCACTTTCGCGAACAAGGGCGCGCTGACCCGCGTGCGGCCGGACGATCTGGCCGCGCAGGTGGTCGCGGCGCTCATCGGGCGGACCGGCGTCGACCCCAAGGATCTCGAGGACCTGATCGTCGGCTGCGCGTTCCCCGAGGGCGAACAGGGATTCAACGTCGGCCGGCTCATCGGTCTGCTCGCCGGACTGCCGCAGAGCGTCGCCGGCATGACCGTGAACCGCTTCTGCGGCTCCTCGATGCAATCGGTGCACATCGCCGCCGGGCAGATCCAGCTCGGCGCCGGCGAGGCGTTCATCGCCGCCGGCGTCGAGAGCATGAGCCGCGTGCCCATGCAGGGCTTCAACCCGATGCCGAATCCCGCCCTTCAGGCCAAGCTCGCCGCCTACATCGCCATGGGCGACACGGCCGAAAACGTGGCCGCGAAGTGGCACATCTCGCGCGCCGAACAGGACGCCTTCGCACTGCGCAGCCAGCAGCGCGCCGCCGCCGCCGCCAAGGCGGGTCACTTCGACGCGGAGATCGTGCCGATCGAGACCAAGGCGGGCAGGGTCGATCGGGACGGTTGCCTGCGGCCCGACACCACCCAGGAAGGCCTCGCCCAGCTCAAGCCCGCCTTCTCGGTCGGCGGCACCGTGACCGCCGGCTCCGCCTCGCCGCTCACCGACGGCGCATCCGCCGTGCTCGTCTGCAGCGAGGAGTACGCCGCGAAGAAGGGCCTGAAACCGCTCGCACGGCTGGTGAGCGTGGCGGTCGCCGGTTGCGCGCCGGAGATCATGGGCATCGGACCGGTGGCGGCGACGCAAAAGGCGCTGGCGCGCGCCAAGCTCGAGATGGCCGCCATCGACGTGGTGGAGCTCAACGAGGCGTTCGCCAGCCAGGCGCTCGCCTGCGTGCGCGATCTCGGCATCAAGGACGCCTCGCTCAACATCGACGGCGGCGCCATCGCGCTCGGCCACCCGCTCGGCGCCACCGGCGCGCGCATCGTCGGCAAGGCGGCGAGCCTGCTCGGGCGCACCGGCGGCCGTTACGCCCTCGCCACCCAGTGCATCGGCGGCGGTCAGGGCATCGCGACCATCCTCGAGCGGATCTGAAGGAGAGCGCCATGCAAGAAATCCGCAAGGTCACGGTCGTCGGCGCCGGCGTCATGGGCGCAGCGATCGCCGCCCAGTTCGCCAACGCCGGCGTGCCGGTGCTGCTGCTCGACGTGGTCGCCACCGGCGCGGACGGCCGCAATGCGCTCGCCGAGGGCGCCATCGCCCGGATGCTGAAAGCCGAACCGGCGCCCTTCATGTCGGCGGCCGCCGCCCGGCTCGTGACCCCGGGCAACCTCGAGGATCACCTCGCACAGGCTGCCGACAGCGACTGGATCGTGGAGGCCGTGGTCGAACGGCTCGACGTGAAGCAGGCGCTGTACGCGCGGCTCGACGCCGTGCGCCGGCCCGGGACGGCGGTCTCCTCGAACACCTCGACGATCCCGCTCGCCATGCTCACCCGGGGCATGAGCGAGTCGTTCGCGCGCGACTTCCTGATCACCCACTTCTTCAATCCGCCCCGCTACATGCGCCTGCTCGAGATCGTGACCGGCGCACGCACGGACCCGGCGCTCGCCGACACGGTCGCCGCGTTCGCCGACCGCGCACTCGGCAAGAGCGTGGTCCGCTGCAAGGACAGTCCCGGCTTCATCGCGAACCGCCTGGGCGTGTACTGGCTGCAGGTCGGCGTGGTCGAGGCTCTCGACGCGGGGATCGGCGTGGAGGAAGCCGACGCGGTGATCGGCAGGCCGATGGGCATTCCGAAGACCGGCGTGTTCGGGCTGATCGACCTGGTCGGGCTCGACCTGATGCCGCACATCAACGCGAGCCTCGAGAAGGCGCTGCCGCCGGCCGATCCGTTCCACGCCGCGAACCGCGACCTGCCGCTGGTCGGGAAGATGATCGCGGCGGGCTACACCGGCCGCAAGGGCAAGGGCGGCTTCTATCGATTGAATCGCGCCGGCGGCGGCAAGGTCAAGGAGGCCATCGACCTGGCGACCGGCGAATACCGGCCGCAGCACACACCCGATCTGCCGGAACTCGAGGCCGCCGGCAAGAACCTGCGCGCCCTGCTCGAGAGCGACGGCCGGATCGGACGCTATGCCTGGCGCGTGCTCGGTGCGACGCTGCGCTACGCCGCGAGCCTCGTGCCCGAGGCCGCCGAGGACATCCAGTCGATCGACGAAGCCATGCGCCTGGGCTACAACTGGCAATGGGGTCCGTTCGAGCTCATCGACAAGGTGGGCGCGGCCTGGCTGGCCGCTCGTCTGCAGCGCGACGCCGTGACGGTGCCACCGCTGCTCGCCGCGGCCGCCGCCGCCGACCGGCCCTTCTACCGCGTCGACGGCGGCAAGCGGCAATGCCTCGGCGTCGACGGCACCTACCGGGACCTGCGCCGCCCCGCCGGCGTGCTGCTGCTCGAGGACGTGAAGCTCGCCGGCCGGCCGCTGCTGAAGAACGGCTCGGCGGCGCTGTGGAACCTGGGCGACGGCGTGCTGTGCTTCGAGTTCACGAGCAAGAGCAACTCGCTCGACGCGGACATCATCGCCCTGCTCGGCGAGACCATCCCGCTCGTGCAGCGCGACCACAAGGCGCTGGTGATCTACAACGAGGGCCGCAACTTCTCCGTCGGCGCGAATCTGGGCCTCGCGCTCTTCGCCGCGAACATCGCGGCCTGGAGCGAGATCGACAAGCTGATCGCCGGCGGACAGCAGGTCTACAAGGCGCTCAAGTACGCGCCCTTTCCCGTGGTGAGCGCGCCCGCGGGCCTCGCGCTCGGGGGCGGCTGCGAGCTGCTGCTGCACAGCGACGCCGTGCAGGCTCACGCCGAGAGCTACATCGGACTGGTCGAATGCGGCGTCGGCCTGATCCCCGGCTGGGGCGGGTGCAAGGAGATGCTGGCGCGCTGGAGCACGAGCGGCGCGCTGCCGCACGGGCCGATGCCCGCCCCTACCAAGGTCTTCGAGACGGTGAGCATGGCGACCGTGTCCAAATCGGCGGCCGAGGCCCGGGCCCTCATGTTCCTGCGCCCCGGCGACGGCATCACCATGAATCGCTACCGGCTGCTCGCGGACGCCAAGGCCCGGGCGCTCGAGCTCGCCGCGAATTACCTCCCGCCCAAGCCGGTCGAGCTGAAGCTGCCGGGGCCGGCCGGCAAGCTCGCGTTCATGCTCGCGGTCGACGGCTTTCACCGCCGCGGCGCGGCCACCGATCACGACCTGGTCGTGGCCGAGGCGCTCGCCGGCGTGCTGTCGGGCGGCGCGACCGACCCGGTCGATCCGGTCACCGAGGACCAGCTGTCGGCGCTGGAGCGGACCGCCTTCATGGGGTTGATCAAGACCGAGGACACGCTGGCGCGGATCGAGCACACCCTCGCGACCGGCAAGCCGCTGCGCAACTAGGACTGGAGGACGCCATGCACACCTACACCGCCCCGCTGCGCGACATGCGCTTCCTGCTGCACGAATTGCACGACAGCGCGGCCCTGATGAAATTGCCGGGCTTCGAGGAGATGACCCCCGACCTGCTCGACACCGTCCTCGAGGAGGCCTCCAAGGTCATCGCCGAGGTGCTGTTGCCGCTCAACGCGGCCGGCGACGCCGAGGGCTGCCACTTCGACCACGGCGAGGTGCGCACACCGAAGGGCTTCAAGGAGGCCTATCGCGCCTTCGTCGAGGGCGGCTGGAGCGCCCTCAACGCCGATCCCAAGTACGGCGGCCAGGGGCTGCCCGAGAGCGTGAGCAAGCTGGTGGAGGAGATGATCTGCGGCAGCAATCTCGCCTTCGGCCTGTATCCGGGTCTCTCGCACGGCGCCTATCTCGCGCTCAAGAGCCACGGGTCGGAATCGCTCAAGGATTTCTATCTGCCGCGGCTGGTGGATGGCCGCTGGGCCGGCACCATGTGCCTCACCGAACCGCACTGCGGCACCGATCTCGGCCTGCTGCGCACCCGGGCCGTGCCGCAGCCCGATGGCAGCCACCGTCTCACCGGCACCAAGATCTTCATCTCCGCCGGCGAGCACGACCTCACCGAGAACATCGTGCACCTGGTGCTCGCGCGCCTGCCGGACGCGCCGCCGGGCATCAAGGGCATCAGCCTGTTCGTGGTCCCGAAATTCCTGCCGAACCCGGACGGGAGCCTCGGCGCGCGCAACGGCGTCGCCTGCACCGGCATCGAGCACAAGATGGGCATCAAGGCTTCCTCGACCTGCCAGATGAGCTTCGACGAGGCGACCGGCTGGCTGGTCGGCGAGGCGCACAAGGGCATGCGCGCCATGTTCGTCATGATGAACAGCGAGCGGCTGTCGGTCGGCACCCAGGGCCTGGGCGTGGGCGAGGCGGCGTA
>JAJXZV010000420.1 GCA_021779875.1 Pseudomonadota bacterium | reverse complement strand
CGCCCGCCGGGCACGCCATGCCGTCGATTCCGTCGCGGCCGCGCATGCGGCGCTAGGGCCCGGACGCTTGCTCGACACCGATTCGACCGCGACCGCGGCCACGCCCGGCACGGGCCGCATCCTGTTCGCGAGCCTCGCCGGCACCACGATCGAATTCTTCGATTTCTACATCTACGCGACCGCGGCCGTGCTGGTCTTCCCGAAGCTGTTCTTTCCGGAGCAGGATCAGGCCACCGCCGTGCTGCAGTCGCTCGCGACCTTCGCGCTCGCGTTCTTCGCGCGACCGATCGGCTCGGCGCTGTTCGGGCACTTCGGCGACCGGATCGGCCGCAAGGCCACGCTGATCAGCGCGTTGCTGACCATGGGCGTGTCGACGGTGGCCATCGGCCTGTTGCCGACCTACGCGAGCATCGGGGTGTGGGCGGCGGGGTTGCTCGCGCTGTGCCGCGTCGGCCAGGGACTCGGCCTCGGCGGCGAATGGGGCGGCGCGGTGCTGCTCGCGACCGAGAACGCGCCGGCCGGCAAGCGCAGCTGGTTCGGCATGTTCCCGCAGCTCGGCGCCCCCATCGGTTTCCTGTGCTCGACGGGGGTGTTCCTCTGGATCACGCGCAGCCTGGACGCGGCGCAATTCGCGAGCTGGGGGTGGCGGCTGCCGTTCCTGGTGAGCGCGGCGCTGGTGCTCGTGGGTCTGTACGTGCGGTTGCGCTTGGTCGAAACCCCGGCCTTCAGGCGCAGCGTGGCGCAGGGCCAGCGGGTGCGCGTGCCGATCGCGACGGTGTTCGCCCGATATCCGAGGCAGTTGTTGCTCGGCACCCTGGGCAGCGCGACGACGTTCCTGATCTTCTATCTGATGACGGTGTTCGCCCTCAACTGGGCGACCACGAGCCTGAAATTCGCGCGGGGCGACTATCTGGTCATGCAGATGATCGGCGTGCTGTTCTTCGGCCTGACCATCCCCGTGTCGGCGCGCATCGCCGATCGCATCGGCGGCCTGGCCACGCTCGCGGCGGCGACGCTGCTCATCATGGCGTTCGGATTCGCCTTCCCGATCCTGTTCGGCGGGCACGATGCGCGCAGCGTGTTCGTCTTCCTCGCGCTCGGATTTTCACTGACGGGGTTCACCTATGGTCCCCTGGGCAGTGCGCTGGCATCGCTGTTTCCGACGCCGGTGCGCTACACGGGCACGTCGCTCACCTTCAATTTCGCGGGCATTCTGGGCGCCTCGCTGGCCCCCTACATCGCGACTCGCCTGGCGCTCGGGTTCGGCATCGCCTACGTAGGCTACTACCTCACGGCCGCCGCCTTGGTCACGTTGATCGCCCTGCTGCTCCTGCCGCGGCCGACTGAAGCCAGCGAGTGAGCGTGGCGGTGTCCATGGCACCCGCCTGCCGGGCGATCTCCCGGCCGCCACGGAAGACGACCAGCGTCGGTATGCTGCGTATGTTCAGCCGCGCGGCCGGATCCGGTTCATCCTGGGTGTTCAGCTTGGCGAACCGGAGATTCGGCTCGAGCGCCCTGGCGGCCGCCTCGAAGAACGGTGCCATGGCGATGCAGGGTCCGCACCAGGGCGCCCAGAAGTCCACCACGAGGGCGAGATCGTTGCGCTCGACGTGCCGGGCGAAGTTGTCCTCCCGGAGCTCGACGGGCTTGCCCCCGAAGAGGGGCTGATGGCATTTCGGACAGCGCGGCGCATCGGCCAGCCGGCTGCCCGGCAGCCGGATCACCGAATCGCAGTGTCCGCAGACGACGTGGGTGTCACCGCTCATACCGTACCCAACCTCCTAGAGGGTAAGATATGCGGATGAATTCCCGAAAACCAATGACCTTGCACCGCCTCGAGCAGATGCGGGCCGCGGGCGAGAAGATCGCCATGCTCACCTGCTACGACGCCGCGTTCGCGCACCTGCTGGATGAGGCCGGCGTGGACGTGCTGCTGGTCGGCGACTCGCTCGGCATGGTGATCCAGGGGCACCCGAGCACGCTGCCGGTGTCGATGGAGCAGGTGATCTACCACACCGAATGCGTGGCGCGCGGCAACCGCAATGCCTGGGTGATCGCCGATCTGCCCTTCGGCAGCTACCAGGAGTCGACCGCCCAGGCGATCGAGAACGCGATCCGCCTGATGCGCGCCGGCGCGCACATGATCAAGCTGGAGGGCGGCGGCTGGACGGTTCCCACGGTGCAGAGCCTGGTGCAACGCGGCATCCCCGTGTGCGGCCACCTGGGCTTCACGCCACAGTCGGTGCACGCGCTCGGCGGCTACCGGGTGCAGGGCCGCGAGCCGAGCGCCGCGGAGATCCTGCGCCACGATGCCGAGGAGCTCGCCGCCGCCGGCGCGCCCATGCTCATCATCGAACTGGTGCCTTCGGCGGTGGCTCGGGACCTGTGCGCGCACCTGCCCATGTCGGTGGTGGGCATCGGCGCCGGCCCGGACTGCCACGGCCAGGTGCTGGTGCTGCACGACATGCTGGGTCTGACGCCGGGTCGCCCGCCGCGCTTCGTTCGCAACTTCATGGACGGCGCGTCGGACATCGGGGAGGCCGTGCGCCGCTACGTGCAGGACGTGAAGAGCGGGGTCTATCCCGATGATGCGAAGCACGGCTACTGAGCGGTGCCGGCCATGCGGATCATCCACAGCATCCCCGAGTTGCGGGCCGCGCTTCGCGGCCAACCTGCGCCGTCCTTCGTGCCGACCATGGGCAACCTGCATGCCGGGCACCTGTCCCTGATCGAGACGGCGCGGCGCCGTGCCGGTCCGGTCGTCGCGAGCATCTTCGTCAACCGCCTGCAGTTCGCGCCGCACGAGGATTTCGACCGGTATCCGCGCACGCTCGAGCGCGATTGCAGTGCGCTGCTGGACAGCGGCTGCGACGTGGTGTTCGCGCCGTCCGAGAGCGAACTGTACCCGGAGGCGCAGACCTATCAGCTGCACGCCCCGTCGAGCCTGGCGGACATCCTGGAGGGCAGGTCCCGGCCGGGCTTCTTCACCGGCGTCTGCACCGTGGTTCTGAAGCTGTTTCACGCCGTGCAGCCCGGCATCGCCGTGTTCGGCAAGAAAGACTACCAGCAGTGGTTGATCGTCAAGGGCATGGTGGCGCAGCTCAATCTGCCCGTCGAGATCCACGGCGCCGAAACGGTGCGCGACGCCGACGGGCTCGCGTTGTCCTCGCGCAATGGCTACCTGAGCGAGGCCGAGCGGCGCGAGGCGCCGAGGCTGCACCGTGTCCTGCAAGGCATCGCCCGCGACGCCGGCGGGGCAGGCATCGGCCGCGCGCAGCTCGAGGAGCGGGCGATGGCCGAGCTGATCGAGCATGGATGGCAGCCGGACTACGTCGCGATCCGGCGGCGCTTCGATCTCGGCGAACCGCTCCCCGGGGATCCTCTGGTGGTGCTCGCAGCCGCCCGGCTCGGCGGCACGAGACTCATCGACAACGTCGAGATTGCGCGCGGTCCCTAGGATCGGGCCGGCCGCGCCGCGAACGCCGCGAGGCCCTCGAGCACGATGTTCGGCGCCACCTCGTGGGGCACGCGCATGATCTCGGCGAGCGCGCCGGCATCGCCGCCGGTGAGGATCAGCCGGGGCGCGACGCCGGCGGCCCGCTCGGCCATGTCGAGGGTGCGATCGACCAGTCCGGCGAGCGCCAGCAAGGCGCCGCGTGACACCGCGGTCACGGTATTGTCGGCGAGCACGCCGCCCGGCGCCCGGGTGCCGCGCGCTGCGGCGGCGGCGATGTCGCTGGTCCTGCGCATCAGCGCCTCGTGCATCATGCGCAGGCCGGGGACGATGAAGCCGCCGAGGTGGCGACCCGCCGCATCGACGCTGTCCACCTTGACCGCCGTACCGGCGTCGACCACGCACACGGCTCCGCGCACGCGCAGCCACGCGCCGATCACCGCGAACCAGCGATCCACGCCGAGCTGGCCGGGATCGAGATAGCCGTTGACCACGCCGAGCAGTTCCGGGGCCGCCGTGACGAACTCGACCTCCACGCCGTACGCCTCGCGCGCGAGGCGCGCCAGGGTCTCGGACATGGCGGCGCCGGCGACGTTCGAGGCGAGCACGCGGGTCGCCCGGCGCCGGCCGTCGAACACCGCCGCGGCCCACGCCGCCGGCGGCGCGTCGCGATGGACCACGGCCGGCTGGTCGGCCAGTCCGCCACCGGCGAGCCAGGCCGATTTGAGGCGGGTGTTGCCCGCGTCGATGAGCAGGATCATGCGGGTCCGGCCGGCCACTGCGCGATCGCGCGGGACAGCTGCTGCGACACACGCTCGTCGATCTCCGCGGCGTGCTTGAGTATGACCGGGTAGCGCACCCGGGCCTCGACCCCGGCCGAGGAGAAGCGCAGCTGCACCTGCGCATGCACCTCGCCGGCCGACGCCGACAGGGTCGTTCTCTGGATCTCCTGGTTCTGGCGCAGCAATTCCCCGCGGTGGATCGACAGCGCATCCTCCGTGGCGCTCTGCAGGCGCTCCTTGAGCGCCGCGTGATCGGCGTCGGGCGGCAGGCTCAGGGTCATCTCGTGCCAGGCGACGCTCACGCCCGGTATCTGTTTGAACAGGCCCGCGGTGGCGGAGAACACGATCGAGTTGGGGAAGGCCGCCACCCGGCCCGTGGGACCCGAGGCGCCCTGTCCGTCGAGCTCCATCAGGTACAGCCGCACCAGGCCGACTTCGATCACCTCGCCCGCCACCTCGCCGATCTGCACCCGATCGCCGACGCGGATGCCGTATTTCCCGATCAGGAAGAAATATCCCACGATGGAGACCAGCACGCTCTGCATGGCGACCGCGACTCCGGCGGTCAGCAGCCCCGCGAACGTGGCGATGGAGCCGAGCTGGCTCGCGAAGGAGAACGAGACGATCAGCAGCACGAGCAACCAGAGCGTGATCCGCCGCAGCAGCAGCAGCTGATGCCGGCGGCGCGAGTCGCGCGCGTATTTGAGCACCGCGCGCCGCCAGACCTCCGAGAGCGCGAACACCCCCGCCAGGAACACGGCGAGCAGCGCGAGGCGCCACGCGAGCGCGCGCAGCGCGGCGCGGGACTGGCCGTCGACGGCGCCGCGCCAGTCCTTGAGATTGCGCCGGTATTGGTCGAGGAGGATCCGCTCCTTGCTCATGGGGATCAGCAGCTGCGAGGTCTGCTTGAAGTCGCGCGCGAGCGCGTCGAGCTCGAGGCGCACGGCGTCCAGCTGCGCGCCGCTCGCGGAGTCGGCCTCGGCCGCGAGCGCGTCGCCGCGTCCGGACAACGCCCGCAAATGCGCGAGCAGCGGCGCCCGCAATGCGTCGATGGCCGACTGCAGCGCCTGCGTGCTCCGATCGACCGCGCCGATGGTCCCCAGCTTCTGCGACAGCAGGTACAGATCCTCGCCGAGGCTCCACAGTCCGGCGCCGGCGCCCATGGCGCCGGCGGGCGGCGCGAGGCTCAGCGCGGCGGCCTGGGCG
>JAJXZV010000152.1 GCA_021779875.1 Pseudomonadota bacterium | reverse complement strand
CTCGCGTACGCGACCAACGAGGCGGGTGCGAGCCGGCTGTCGCTCGTCGATCTGCCGGCGCATCGCGAGCTCACGCCGCCGCGCCCGCCGGCCGCCGGCGTCATCACGGACCTGTGCTTCGACGTGCCGGGCGAGCGCCTGGCCTTCGGCTTCACGAGCCCCGACCGCCCGGGCGACGCCTACGTGCTCGACATCGCGCAGGGCCGGCTCGAGGCCTGGACGCACAGCGAAGCCGGCGCAGCGGATCCGGCTCGATTCGTCGCGCCGCGGCTCACCCAATTCCCGACCTTCGACCGGGAGGACGGCCACTTCCGCCAGATTCCGGTGTACGTGTACGCGCCGACCACGCCGGGGCCGCACCCGGTGCTGATCGTCCTGCCGGACGGTCCGGACGGCCAGTACCGGCCGCGCTTCGCCCCCTGGATCCAATACCTGGTGAACGAGCGCGCGGTCGCGGTGGTGGCGCCCAACCTGCGCGGCTCGGGCGGCTACGGGCGGGGATTCCGCGAGCTCGACGACGGGGCGCTGCGCGAGGACACGGTCAAGGATCTCGGGGCGCTGCTCGTGTGGCTCGCCGCGCAGAACGGCCTGGATGCGAAGCGCGTGGTGGTCTCCGGCTCGGGCTACGGCGGCTACCTCGCGGTCGCGGCGCTGGCCACCTACGGCGACCGGCTGCGCGGCGCCGTCGACCTGGCCGGCATGACCGATCTGGTCGGGTACCTCCGCGCCAGCCCGCCGAGCGCCCAGCCGGGGCGGCGCGCCGAATTCGGCGACGAGCGCGATCTCTCGGTGCGCGCCCGGCTGCGTCGGCTCTCGCCGCTCGCCGACGTCGAGCGCATCACGCAGCCGCTGCTGGTCGTGCACGGCCGGAACGACCCCGAGGTGCCGGTGGACCAGTCGACCCAGCTGGTCAACCGGCTGCGGGCCCGCGGCGCGCAGGTCTGGTATCTCGAGGCCGAGGAGGAAGGGCATGCGTGGCGCCGGCTGCGCGACCGGACGGCCTATTACGCCGCGTTCGCGGCGTTTCTCGATCGCGTGAAGTGAATCGCCCGGCGTGAGCCGCCGCGAGGTGCCCCGCCTCCAAGTGGCCCGCCTCGCGGCGGGCCACCCGGGGGCGCCTACTTGCTGCCCGTGGTGGCGGTGGCGAGCGGCGAGGGTTGGCGGGCGAAGAACTCCGCGGCCGCCTTGACGTCCGCGTCGGATTTCAGCAGCTGCGACATGCCGCCCATGACCACGTTCTTGCGGCGGCCATTGTGATACGCGGTGAGCGCCTGCTCGAGGTAATCGGGGTGCTGACCGGCGAGCACCGGCGGCTTCGGATCGAGCGGCGCCTCGACGCCGGAACCGTTCTCGCCGTGGCACGCGCCGCACTGGGTGGCCTGCGGCGGCACCGGTCCGACCGTCTTGGTCGGCTTGACGGGCTCCGGTCCCTGCAGATAGGCGGCGATGTCCTCCATGTCCTGGTCGCTGAGCGAGACGGCCTGCGCGTGCATGGTGGCGTGCGGACGGTCGCCGTTCTTGTATTCCTTCAGGGCCGCGACGATGTAGGCGGCGTGCTGGTGGCGCAGCTTCGGCACGCGGTAGTCGGGGTAGGCATTGCGGTAGTTTTCGTTGCCGTGGCAACCGTAGCAGGTGTAGAACTTCTTCTCGCCGAGCGCCGGGTCGCCGGCGGCGTGCGTCGTCCCTGCGGCGCCCAAGAGCACCACGGCTGCGCCGACGAGCCGTGCCAAACCATTCAATCGCAACACCATTTTTAATGAACTCCGAGTCGCGGGTGGGCCGATAGAGAGACGGGATGTTAAAGAGTGCCCGGAGAAATTGCCACTGGAGCCCGGGCGGCGGCGGGCGCGCTCAGGCGGCGCAGTGGCGCTTCTTCAGGTGCACGAGCAGGAGCGAGACGGCCGCGGGCGTCAGCCCCGGAATGCGCGCGGCCTGGCCGAGCGTCTGCGGCCGCGCGGCCGTGAGCGACTGGCGGGCCTCGTTCGACAGTCCGCCGACCGCCGCATAGTCGAGATCCTCGGGCAGGGCGAGATCCTCGTGCCGCTGCTGCCGGTCGATCTCCTGGCTCTGGCGCCTGAGGTAGCCCGAGTACTTGGCCTGGACCTCGATCTGCAGCGCGACCTGCTCGGCGAGCGGCGGATCCGTGCGCCAGTCGGCGGCGTGCGCGGCGTCGGGGTGCGGGGCCGCGGCGTGCAGGTCGCCGTAGCCGACCTCGCCCCGCCGCAGCAGGTCGAGGGCCGTGGTCTCGCGCGCCAGCGGCTGGCCGAGGACGGCGAGCAGTCCGGGGTCCACGTCCTGCGGATGCACCACGTGGCGGGCCAGGCGCGCCGTTTCGGCCTCGACCGCATCGCGCTTGCGGACGAAGAAATCCCAGCGCTGGTCGTCGACCAGGCCGAGCGCCCGGCCGCGCTCGGTGAGGCGCAGATCCGCATTGTCCTCGCGCAGGCTGAGGCGGTACTCGGCGCGGCTGGTGAACATCCGGTACGGCTCGGGCGCGCCGCGCGTCACCAGGTCATCGAGCAGAACGCCCAGATAGGCCTCGCTGCGCTTCGGCCACCAGGGCTCGCGCCCGGTCGCGGCGAGCGCGGCGTTGGCGCCGGCGAGCAGCCCCTGGGCCGCCGCCTCCTCGTAGCCGGTGGTGCCGTTGATCTGGCCGGCGAGGTACAGGCCGGCGAGCAGGCGGCTCTCCAGGCTGTAGAGCAGATCGCGCGGATCGAAGAAGTCGTATTCGATGGCGTAGCCCGGGCGCGTGATGTGCGCGCGCTCGAAGCCGCGGATGCTGCGCACGAACGCCTCCTGCACGTCGTAGGGCAGGCTCGTGGAGATGCCGTTCGGATAGATCTCGTGGGTGTCCAGGCCCTCGGGCTCGATGAAGATCTGGTGCGAGGTCTTGGCGGCGAAACGCACCACCTTGTCCTCCACCGAGGGGCAGTAGCGCGGGCCGACGCCCTGGATCAGGCCGGTGAACAGCGGCGAGCGGTCGGTGGCGGCACGGATGATGTCGTGGGTGCGCTCGTTGGTGGCCGTGATGTGGCAGGGCACCTGGCGCGGATGCTCATCGCGCCGGCCGAGGTAGGAGAACACGGGCCGCGGCTCGTCGCTCCCCTGCGGACGCAGGCCCGAGTAGTCGACGCTGCGCCCGTCGATGCGCGGCGGCGTGCCGGTCTTCAGTCGCCCGACGCGCAGCGGCAGCTCGCGCAGGCGGGCCGCCAGCCGGTTCGACGGCGGATCCCCGGCGCGGCCGCCGGCGTGGCTCTCGGTGCCCACGTGGATCCGGCCGCCCAGGAAGGTGCCGACGGTGAGCACCACGGCGCGGGCGCGAAACTCGATGCCCGTGGCGCCGACGCAGCCCACCACCCGCCCGCCCTCGAGCACGAGGTCGGCGACCTCCTGCTGGAAGATGCGCAGGTTGGGCGCGGCCTCGAGCATGCGGCGCACGGCGAGCTTGTACAGGCGCCGATCGGCCTGCGCGCGCGTGGCGCGCACCGCCGGGCCCTTGCTCGCGTTCAGGGTTCGGAACTGGATGCCGGCCTGATCGGCGGCGCGCGCCATCGCGCCGCCGAGCGCGTCGATCTCCTTGACGAGGTGGCCCTTGCCGATGCCGCCGATCGCGGGGTTGCAGCTCATCTGGCCGAGGGTCTCGACGTTGTGCGTGAGCAGCAGCGTCGCGCAGCCCATGCGCGCGGCCGCGAGCGCCGCCTCGGTGCCGGCGTGCCCGCCGCCGATGACGATGACCTCGTAGGCCGTCGGCGATCGCATCGCCTGCCTCGCGCCGCTCACGCCTCGACGTTCACGGGGATGCCCGCGAAGCGGCCGCGCCAGGCGGCCGGGCCGCTCTCGTGCACCGACTCGCCGTCGGCGCTCACCGCCACCGTGACCGGCATGTCGCGCACCTCGAACTCGTACACCGCCTCCATGCCGAGCTCGGGGAAGGCGACCACGCGGCTCGCGCGGATGGCGTTCGAGACCAGCAGGGCCGCGCCGCCGACGGCGATCAGATAGGCGGCGCGATGCCGGCGGATCGCCTCGATGGCCTCCGGCCCCCGCTCGGCCTTGCCGACCATGGCGATCAAGCCCGCCCGGCCGAGCATGGTCTCGGTGAAGCGGTCCATGCGGTTCGCGGTGGTCGGGCCCGCCGGTCCCACCACCTCCGCGCCCACCGGATCGACCGGTCCGACGTAGTAGATCACCCGCCCGTGGAAATTCAGGCCCTCGGGCAGCGGCCGGCCGGCGTCCAGGAGCGCGCAGATGCGCTTATGCGCGGCGTCGCGCCCGGTGAGCAGCTTGCCCGACAGCAGCAGCCGTTCGCCCGGCCGCCATGTCGCCACCTCGGCCGCCGTCAGGCCGTCGAGCGAGACGCGGCGCGCGCCCGCATCGGCCACCCACTCGACCTTCGGCCACAGGTCGAGGTCCGGCGGCTCGAGGCGCGCCGGACCGCCGCCGTCCAGGGTGAAATGCACGTGGCGCGTGGCCGCGCAGTTCGGAATCACCGCCACCGGCAGCGAGGCCGCGTGCGTCGGATAATCGCGCACCTTGACGTCGAGCACCGTGGTCAGGCCGCCGAGGCCCTGGGCGCCGATGCCGAGGTCGTTGACCCGCCGGTGGATCTCGAGGCGCAGTTCCTCGAGCTTGCTGCGCGGGCCGCGGCGGATCAGCTCGGGCATGTCGATCGGCTCCATGAGCGATTCCTTGGCGAGCAGCATGGCCTTCTCGGCGCTGCCGCCGATGCCGATGCCGAGCATCCCGGGCGGACACCAGCCCGCGCCCATCTCCGGCACCATCTCGAGCACCCAGTCGGCCACCGAGTCCGACGGGTTCAGCATGGCGAACAGGGACTTGTTCTCCGAGCCGCCGCCCTTGGCGGCGACGGTGATCTCGAGCCGGTCGCCGGGCACGATCTGGGTGTGGATCACCGCGGGGGTATTGTCGCGCGTGTTGCCGCGCGCGCCGGCGGGGTCCGCGACGATGGAGGCGCGCAGCTTGTTGGCAGGATCGAGGTAGGCGCGGCGCACGCCCTCGTTGATCATGGACTCGAGGTCGCGGGTCGCCTGCCAGCGGACGTCCATGCCGACCTTGACGAACGCCACTACGATGCCGGTGTCCTGGCAGATGGGCCGATGTCCGAGGGCGCACAGGCGCGAATTGGTCAGGATCTGGGCGATGGCGTCGCGGGCGGCGGGACTCTGTTCGAGCTCGTACGCCCGCCCCATGGCCCGGATGAAGTCCGGGCTGTGGTAGTAGGAGATGTACTGCAAGGCGTCGGCGACGCTCTCGATGACATCGGCTTCGCGGATCACGCTCATGGGGGCGCCAATCTACCAAGACGGGGCCGCGGATGGGTAGCGAATCGCCAGGAGGCGATGCCGTGCTCTATATTGATGCGATGCGCTCGGGCGATCTTTCGCGGCGGTTCAAGCGGGCCCGGTCATGGCTCGGCCTCGCGGGCGTGGCCG
>JAJXZV010000224.1 GCA_021779875.1 Pseudomonadota bacterium | reverse complement strand
CATGCGCCCGCCGCGCGCCCCCTCGTGCGTGAAGGCATCCCAGACCAGATGCGTGAACGCGCCCGCGAGGATCCCGCCGGCGGCGACCAGCCACTGTACCGCGCTCGCGATGTCGGCGGGCTCCGCCCAGGGTCGGTAGCGCCGATATGCCGCATCCGGCAGCAATTCCACCATCGGTCTCTTCATCAGGCGCTGGAACAGCCAGAAGGCGGCCAGGCCCATCGGCAGGCAAAAGGTCAGCAGCGCGAGCGCGCCGTGCGTCTCGAAGCGCGCCGGCCGCCAGGGCAGGAAGAATCCGAAATCCGGCGCCATGCTGCCGATGATCGCCGCCGACAGCAGCCGGCGACGCGCCAGCGCGTGCGTGAGCGGCAGTACGGCGGCGACGTGCGAAATGGTGAACGGCATCGAATCCCCCGGCCGCGCTACGCGGCGATCGACAACAGCCAGTCGCGGAACAGTCCCACCTCGCGGCGCATGCGCTGCGGACGCTCCGGCGTCACCAGGTAATACAATTGCTGGTCGGGAAACTCCTGATCGAGCATCGACACCAGCCGCCCGCTGGCGACATACGGCTCCAGGAACAGCCGGTGCGTGAGCACGCAGCCGGCGCCGGCGGCGGCCAGTTCCAGCGCCGCGATCGTGGTGTCCACCGTCAGCCCGTCCGAGGGCGAGGCCGCGTCGAGACCCAGCGCCTCGCGCGCCGCAAACCAATGCTTCTCGTAGCCCATGATGGGCAGGGGGCGCCGCGCCAGCAGGTCGCGGGCGGCGGCCGGCGAGGCGGCCGCCCGCAGCAGCCGCGGACTGCAGGCCGCGACGATGGGCTGCCCGAACAGCGGCTCGGCCCGATAGCCGCGCCAGCTGCCCCCGCCGTAGCGGACCTCGAGGTCGGTGGCCGGGTCCGGGGCGGCGTGGTCCCAGATCACCGAGGACAGGCGCACCGCCACGTTCGCGTGCGCGGCCCGAAAGGCGGGCAGGCGCGGCGCGAGCCAGAGCGCCGCCAGCGAGACCGGCGCGTGCACGCGGATGTGCGTGCGCTCCGACCCGCCGAACAGTCCGACCGTCGAATCCGCCAGATCCTCGAACGCCTTGCGCACCGGCGGCAGGTAGGCCACGCCCATCGACGTGAGCTGCACGCCGCGCGCCAACCGCTCGAACAGCGCGAAGCCGAGATGCGCCTCCAGCGCGCGGATCTGGTAGCTGACCGCCCCCGAGGTGAGGCTGAGCTCCGCCGCCGCCGCCGCGAAGCTCGAGGTGCGCGCTGCCGCCTCGAACGCGCGCAGCCACGTCAAGCGGGGCAGGCCCACTACCGGCCGGATCTTGCTCATGCCCTTGCCACCCGGGATTTCACCGAAGCCTCAAAATATTGCGGCCAAAGATAGCAAAATCCTGGGTTGTTCAGTGCACAAGGATCAATTATTCATGCCCTATGGATCTTTCGGCACGGGTCGTCGTGATCGGCGGCGGCATGATGGGCGCGAGCCTCCTGTACCACCTCGCGCTCGAGGGCTGCACCGATGCGCTGCTCATCGAGAAGAACGAGCTCACCTCGGGTTCGACCTGGCACGCGGCCGGCCAGTGCCCGAGCATCACCGGCAGCTACAACCTGGCGAAGATTCACGCCTACGGGAACCGCCTGTACCCGCGGCTGCAGGAACTCACCGGCCAATACGTGAGCTGGCATGCCTGCGGCGGCCTGCGGCTCGCCACCAACGAGCACGAGCTCGCCTGGCTGCGGCAGGTGCAGGGCTATTCCCGGAGCATCGGCTTCGGCATGGAGATCGTGGGCCTGGACGAGATCAGGCGCCTGAACCCGTTTCTCGACACCACCGGCGTGATCGCGGCGGCGCATACCACCGACGACGGCCACGCCGACCCTTCGGGACTGTGTCACGCGCTCGCGAAGGGCGCGCGCGACCTCGGGTGCCGGGTGGCGCGTCACGAGCGCGTGCTCGAGATCCGGCCGCGCCCGGGCGGCGAGTGGCAGGTGATCACCGAGAAGGGCCGCGTGACGGCCGAGATGGTGGTCAACGCCGCCGGCTGCCACGCACGCCAGGTCGCGCGCATGGCGGGCGCCGATGCGCCCATCGTCAACATGCAGCATCACTACGTCGTCACCCATCCCATCCGCGAATTCCTGGAGCGCGACACCGAGATCCCGGTGATGCGCGATCCGTACGTGCGCGGCTATTTCCGCCAGGAGCAGAAGTCCGGCTTGATCGGGGTCTACGAGGACACCGGCCTCACCGAGGCCTGGGCGCCGCGCGGCCACCCCGACTGGGAGTCGAGCAACGAGCTGTTCGCCGACGATCTCGAGCGCATCGCGCCCTGGCTCGAGCGCGCCATGGAGCGCATGCCGGTCTTCGCCGACGCCGGCATCCGGCGGATCATCAACGGCGCGATCCCGCACACCCCGGACGGCGCGCCGCTGCTCGGACCGGCGGCGGGGCTGCGCAATTTCTGGATGTGCTGCGGCACCTCCTTCGGCATTGCGCAGGGCGCCGGCTGCGGCAAGTACCTCGCGCAGTGGATGGTGCACGGTGATGCGGAGATCAACATGGCGGAGTTCGATCCCCGCCGGTTCGGCCGCCATGCCGACGAGTCCTACGCCCGCGAGAAGGTGTTCCTGGACTACCGCCTGACCTTCGTCACCCGCCGGCCGGGCGAGGAGCACGCCGCGGGCCGCCCGCGCCGCACGAGCCCGCTGTACGCGCGGCTGCTCGGCGCCGGCGCGCAGTACGGCGAGACCCACGGCTGGGAGCGCCCGAAGTGGTTCTCCCCGGACGGCCGGGAGGAGGCCTATTCCTACCGGCGCAACAACGCCTTCGACGCGGTGCGCGCCGAGGTGGCCGCCGTGCACGAGCGGGTCGGCCTGCTCGATCTGACCGGCTTCTCGAAGTTCGAGATCGCGGGCCCGGGTGCCGAGGCGTTCCTCGAGCACGCCTGCGCCAACCGCATGCCTCGCCGGATCGGCGGCATCGCCCTCGTGCACCTGCTCTCCCGCAACGGCCGGATCCTCGGCGAGATGACCGTGACCAAGCTGGCCGCGGACCGCTTCTACGCGCTGTCCGCCGCCGCCGCGCAATTGCGCGATCTGGATCTGCTGCGCGAGCGGCTGCCCGCGGGCGCGGGCCCGCGGATCGAGGACGTCACCGAGGAGCGCGGCGTGCTGGTGGTCAGCGGCCCCCGTTCGCGCGAGCTGCTGGGACGTCTGAGCGACGCGGACCTGGGCAACGCCGCCTTCCCGTGGCTCACGGCCCGCGAGATCGAGGTGGCCGGCCGGCGCGTGCGCGCGCTGCGCGTAAGCTACGTGGGCGAGCTCGGCTGGGAGCTGCACGCGCCGCTCGACTCGCTGCCGGCGCTGTACGAGGCGCTCTGGTCCGAAGGCGCGTCCCTGGGGGTCGCGAACTACGGCTTGTACGCGGTCGACGGCATGCGCCTCGAGAAGGGCTACAAGGCGTGGGGCACGGAGCTCACCAACGAACTCGACATGGTGGAGGCGGACATGCGGCGGTTCATCGATTTCGACAAGGCCGACTTCGTGGGGCGGGCCGCGACGCTCGGGCGCGCGCCGCGGCCGTTCGCCACCGTGCAGGTCGACGTGGCGGCCGCCGACGCCGATGCGCGCGGCGGCGAGCCGGCGTTCGACGGTGCGCGCTGCATCGGCGTCGTGACCTCGGGCGGCTACGGACACCGGGTGGGCCGGAGCCTCGCGTTCGCGTGCGTCGAGCCGGGATTCGCCGCCCCGGGCCGCGGCTTCGACCTGCTGATCCAGGGCGAACGCCGGCGCGCGACCGTGCTCGCGCGGCCGCCCTTCGACCCCGACAACACGCGGCTGCGGGCCTGACGTGGCCGCCGAGCACAGCGCGCCGAACCTGCCGCGCCGCGCGCGAATCGTGATCGTGGGCGGCGGGGTGATCGGCTGCTCCATCGCCTATCACCTCACCCGGTCCGGCACGACCGACGTGCTGCTGCTCGAGCGCAAGCAGCTCACCAGCGGCACCACGTGGCACGCGGCCGGATTGGTCGGCCAGCTGCGCCAAACCATCAACATGACCCGCCTCGCCCGCTACACGAGCGACCTGTACCGCGGCCTCGAGGCCGAGACCGGTCAGGCCACGGGCTACCGGCAATGCGGCTCCGTCTCGCTCGCGACCACGGCGGCGCGCATGGAGGAGCTGGCGCGCAGCGCCTCCATGGCCAAGGTGTTCGGCCTCGAGGTGCGCGTGATCGACCGGGACCGCATCGCCGCGCTCCACCCGCTCGCCAGTCTCGACGACGTGGTCGGCGGCATCCACATCCCGAGCGACGGCTATGCGAACGCCGTGGACGTCACCCAGGCGCTCGCGAAAGGCGCCCGCAGTCGCGGCGCCCGCATCCACCAGGACGTGCCCGTCACCGCCATCCTGCGCGACGGCCGGCGCGTGACCGGCGTCGAGACGCCCCACGGCGCCATCGAGGCGGACGTCGTGGTGCTGTGCGCCGGCATGTGGACGCGCGATCTGGCCGCGCTCGCCGGCGTCACGGTGCCCCTGCAGGCGTGCGAGCACTATTACGTGCTGTTCAAGGACGTGCCCGGTCTCACGCCCGACCTGCCGGTGCTGCGCGACTACGATCACTGCAGCTACTTCAAGTACGACGCCGGCCGCCTGCTGGTCGGCGCCTTCGAGCCGAGAGCGCGGCCCTGGGGTGTCGAGGGCATCGCGCCGGACTTCTGCTTCGGCGAGATCGCGGGGGATTTCGCGCACTTCGAACCCATGCTGCTCGGCGCCATGCGCCGCATCCCGGCGCTCGAGCAGGCGGGCATCCAGAAATTCTTCTGCGGCCCCGAGAGCTTCACGCCGGACGTGCGCTACCATCTCGGCGCCGCACCCGAGCTCGACGGCTGCTTCGTGGCCGCGGGCCTGAACTCGATCGGCCTGCAATCCGCGGGCGGCATCGGCAAGGTGATCGCCGAGTGGATCCGCGACGGCCACCCGCCCATGGACCTGTGGGAGGTGGACGTGCGCCGCAACCTTCCCTTCCAGGGCAACCGCAGATACCTGCGCGCGCGGGTCAGCGAGAGCCTGGGGCTGCTGTACGCGATGCACTGGCCGTTCAGGCAGTTCGAGAGCGCGCGCGGGGCGCGCAAATCCGCCATCCACGACCGGTTGGCGGCCGCGGGCGCCTGCTTCGGCGAGGCCTTCGGCTGGGAGCGCCCCAACTGGTACGCGCCGCCCGGGGTCGAGCCGCGCTACGAGTACTCGTATGGCCGGCAGAACTGGTTCGAGCACAGCGCCCGCGAGCACCGCGCGGTGCGCGAGGCGGTGGGGCTGTTCGACCAGTCTTCGTTCGCGAAATTCCGTCTCGAGGGCGCCGACGCGCTCGGCGTGCTGAACCGGGTCTGCGCGAACGACGTGGACGTGCCGCCCGGACGCATCGTCTACACGCAGTGGCTCAACGAGCGCGGCGGCATCGA
>JAJXZV010000145.1 GCA_021779875.1 Pseudomonadota bacterium | reverse complement strand
ATCTACGAGTTCAGCCAGGGGGCGGACGTCAGCTACCTCACCGCCGACGGCAAGTACTTCATCGACGGCAACATCTACGACATGGGCACGCGCGAGAACCTCACCGAAACCCGCCGCAGCCGCATGAGTGCGGCGCTGATCGGCGCGGTGCCGGTGCCGCTGCTGCTGATCTTCGCGCCGAAGGATCCGCAGTACACCATCACCGTGTTCACGGACGTCGACTGCCCGTATTGCCGCAAGCTGCACGCGGAGATCGCCGAGATCAACCGGCTCGGGATCCGCGTGCGCTATCTGTTCTACCCGCGCACCGGGCCCAACACCGAGAGCTGGCGCAAGGCGGAGGCGGTGTGGTGCGCCGCCGACCGGAGCGACGCGTTCGCCCGCGCCACGGCCGGCGCCAAGGTGGACACCGACAAGCTCTGTGCGTCCACGCCCGTGGCGCGCGAGTACGCGCTCGGGCAGAGCATCGGCGTGCGCGGCACGCCGGCCATCCTGACCGAGAACGGCGAGTACATCAGCGGCTACATGCCCGCGCAGGAACTGCTCAAGGCGGTCAAGGACGCGCAGGCCGCGCGGCGCTGAGGCGAGCGCCTCAGCGCTCGAGCAGCTTCAGCTTGTCCTTGGTGCCGTCCCATTGCTTGGCATCATCCGGCGGGGCGCCTTTCTCGCTGATCACCGGCCACTTCTTCGCGAGCTCGGCGTTCAGCGCTCGGAAGCTCTCCTGGCCGGCGGGTATCTCCTCCTCCGAGAAGATGGCCTCGGCCGGGCATTCGGGCTCGCACAGCGTGCAGTCGATGCACTCGTCCGGATCGATCACGAGAAAATTCGGGCCCTCGTGGAAGCAGTCGACGGGACATACCTCCACGCAGTCCATGTACTTGCA
This sequence comes from Pseudomonadota bacterium, assembly GCA_021779875.1. Classification (GTDB taxonomy): domain Bacteria; phylum Pseudomonadota; class Gammaproteobacteria; order Steroidobacterales; family Steroidobacteraceae; genus Bog-1198. The sequence goes on along the minus strand of JAJXZV010000145.1, from coordinate 4,590 downwards.
CTTGATGCAATTTTCGGTGACGACGAACGCCATGACTTACCCTTGGGTTTGAGCGCTTGTGTGATTTGCGGGCGCCATTTTGCCACAGGCCGGCCGCGGCGGCGGGCCCCCGTGGCCCGTTCAGGCGCTCATCGGACGGTTCAGTTCGATGAAATGATGGTCTTCGCGGCCGGCCGCGCGGTCGGAGAAGTACTTGCGCAGCGCGAACTCGACGCTCGGGAAGGCCAGATCGGCCCAGGGGACCTCCCGCTCCTCGCACAGCACGACCTCGAGGCTCTCGGGGCCGGGCGCGAACCGCGGGTGTCTGAGCGCGGCGCGGAACATGACGTGCACCTGGCGGGCGTGGGTGACCGTGACCACGGCGAGCAGCGAGCCGATGTCGACCTCCGCGAGCGCCTCCTCGTAGCATTCGCGCGCCGCGGCGGCCTGCAGGGACTCCCCGGTCTCCATGAACCCCGCCGGCATGGTCCAGAAGCCGCGCCGCGGCTCGATGGCGCGGCGGCACAGCAGGATCTTGTCCTGCCATTCGGGCACGCACCCGAGCACCAGCAGCGGATTCTCGTAATGGATCATGCCGCAGCGATCGCACACGTAGCGCGGCCGATGATCCCCATCGGGAATTCTCGAGACGACGGTCGCGCCGCAGTTGCTGCAGAATTTCAAGCTGGATCCATTGAGATTCGAGGTCTGGTGCCCGGAGAGGGAATCGAACCCACACGGTGTCGCCACCACCGGATTTTGAGTCCGGCGCGTCTACCAGTTCCGCCATCCGGGCATGCCAGGGCGCGCAGTATATTCGATTGCCCGCCTTGTTAGAATTGCCGGTTCCAACCCATGCACCGCAGCGACTACCACTACCATCTGCCCCACGAGCTGATCGCCCAGCATCCCACCGCCGAGCGATCGGCGAGCCGGCTGTTGGTGCTCGACGGCGCCGGCGGCTGCGCCGACCACCGGCAGTTTCGCGATCTGCCGGCGCTGCTCGAGCCGCGCGATCTGCTGGTGTTCAACGACACCCGGGTGGTGCCGGCGCGGGTGCACGGGGTCAAGGACAGCGGCGGCAGGGTCGAGATCCTGCTCGAGCGGACGGTCGAGGAGACCCGGGCGCTGGTGCATGCGCGCGCCAGCAAGGGGCTGCGCGCGGGCGCCGTGGTGCGCTTCGCCGGCGGCCACCAGGCGCGCGTGCTCGGGCGCGAGGAGGATCTGTACCTGCTCGAGTTCCCGGGTCCGGTGCTGCCGTTCTTCGAGCGGCACGGGGCCATGCCGCTGCCGCCCTACATCGAGCGGGCGCCGGACGAGGCGGACCGCGAGCGCTACCAGACGGTGTATTCACGCGTGCCGGGCGCGGTCGCGGCGCCGACCGCGGGGCTGCACTTCGACGAGGCGGCGTTCGCGGCGCTCGCGGCCCGCGGGGTGCGGCACGCCTTCGTCACGCTGCACGTCGGCGCGGGCACGTTCCAGCCGGTGCGAGTCGACGAGCTCGCGCAGCACCGCATGCATGCCGAGCACCTGCAGGTGCCCGAGGCGACCTGCGCGGCGATCCGGGCGGCCCGTGCCGCCGGCGGCCGGGTGATCGCCGTGGGCACCACGGTCGTGCGCAGCCTGGAGACCGCGGCCATGCTCGCCGGCCCGGGCGGGCTTGCGCCGTACTCGGGCGAGACCCGCCTGTTCATCCAGCCGGGGCATCGCTTTCGCGTGGTCGACGCGATGGTCACCAACTTCCACCTGCCCGAGTCGACGCTGCTGATGCTGTGCGCGGCGTTCGTGGGGCGCGAGCGGCTGCTCGCCGCCTATGCGCAGGCGGTGGCGCTGCGCTACCGGTTCTTCAGCTACGGCGACGCGATGTTCCTGCGGCCGGCGCCCGGCGCCTGCGAGGCCCGATGAGCGCCGCGGCCGACCCCGCCGGGCGGATGGAGTTCACGCTGCTGGGCACCGACGGCGCCGCCCGGCGCGGCCGGCTCCGATTCGAGCGCGGCACGGTCGAGACGCCGGCCTTCATGCCGGTGGGCACCTACGGCACGGTCAAGGCGATGCGGCCGGAGCAGCTCGAGGAGTGCGGCGCCGAGATCGTGCTCGGCAACACCTTTCACCTGTACCTGCGGCCCGGACTCGAGGTGATCGAGGCGCACCGGGGCCTGCACGGGTTCATGCACTGGCGGCGGCCCATTCTCACCGACTCGGGCGGCTTCCAGGTGTGGAGCCTGGCCGAGATGCGCAAGATCACCGAGGACGGCGCGCGCTTCCGCTCGCCGGTGGATGGCGCGCCGGTGTTCCTGTCGCCCGAGGAGTCGATGCGCATCCAGCGGGCCCTGGGGTCCGACATCGCCATGAGCTTCGACGAATGCACCGCCTATCCGGCGAGCGAGCCGGAGGCGCGCGCCTCCATGGAGCTGTCGATGCGCTGGGCGGCCCGCGGACACGCCGCGTACCACGCGAGCCCCCCGCCCGGCACGTTGTTCGGCATCGTCCAGGGCGGGGTGCACGGCGCCTTGCGCCTCGCCTCGCTCGAGGCGCTCGAGCGGATCGGCTTCGCCGGTCTCGCGCTCGGCGGCCTGGCCGTGGGCGAGCCGCGGGAGGCGCGCGAGCGGGTGCTCGAGGAGTTGACGCCGCACATGCCCGCGCCCAAGCCGCGCTATCTGATGGGCGTGGGCCGCCCGGAAGACATCCTCGAGGCGGTGCGTCGCGGCATCGACATGTTCGACTGTGTGATGCCTACCCGGCACGCCCGCAACGGCCACCTTTTCACGCGGGGGGGCGCCCTGAACATTCGTAATGCGGTGCACCAACTCGATACCGGACCGATCGAGGAGGACTGCGGCTGCTATACCTGTCGGAACTACTCCCGCAGCTACCTGCGCCATCTCGATCGCTGCGGGGAGATCCTCGGCGCGCACCTCAATACCGTGCACAATCTGCACTTCTATCAGCGCCTGATGCGCGAGATCCGCGATGCCATCGAGCAGGGGCGGCTCGAGGCCTATACGGCCGAGTTCTACGCCCGGCGGCGGGCGTGAGGCCGCCGCGCCTTAAGTTTGCCGGCGCCTTCTGTATACTACGCGGCTTTGTGTAGCGGCCATAAAACCACGAGACACGAGTAACACGCCATGAACTTCCTCATCGATTCGGCTTACGCGCAGGCGAGCGGCGCATCCACGGGCGCTCAGAGCATGGTGGGCAGCCTGATGTTGCCGATCGTGCTGCTGGTGGTGTTCTACTTCCTGCTGATCCGGCCGCAGAACAAGCGCGCCAAGGAACAGCGCGAGATGATCGGGCGGATCGCGGCCGGCGACGAGGTGGCCACCACCGGCGGCATCCTCGGCAAGGTGATCGAGGTCGGCGAGCAATTCCTCACCGTCGAGATCGCCAGCGGGGTGAACGTCAAGCTGCAGAAGTTCCAGGTCTCGCAGGTCCTGCCCAAGGGGACGGTCAAGAGCGCATGATCGCCTATCCGCGCTGGAAGATCGCCCTGGTCGCGATCGCGCTGGTCCTCGGCACCCTCCTGGCGCTGCCGAACCTGTTCGGCGAGGAGAGCGCCCTGCAGCTGGTGCGCGACCGTGCGGCCGTGCAGGAGACCGACCGCACCGCCGTGCTCGATCTGCTGAAGGGCAAGGGCGTGACGCCGACCGGATCGTTCCTCGAACAGGGCCGGCTCACGCTGCGTTTCGCCAGCAAGCAGGATCAGCTGAAGGCGCGCGATCTGATCGCCGAGGCCCGCCCGAACGAGTTCACCATCGCCCTGTCGCAGGCTTCGCGCGTTCCGGAATGGATGCGCGCGCTCGGCCTCGGCCCGCTGAAGCTCGGTCTCGACCTGCGCGGCGGCGTCTATCTGGTCTACCAGGTGGACGTGCGCGGTGCGGTCAAGCAGCAGCTCGACCGGCGCGAGCAGGAGTTCCGGGCGGCGCTGCGCGGCGCGCGCGTGCCCTATCAGGACGTGCAGGTGGACTATCCGCTGGATCGCGTGCGCGTGCTGTTCCGCGACCAGGACAGTTTCACGCGGGGCAAGACGGCGATCCTCGCGGACAACCGCAACCTGACGCTGGACGAGGTCACGGTCGACGGCGCCCCGGCCCTGCAGCTCACGCTGACGCCGCAGGAGATCAAGGAGCGCCAGGACTACGCGGTCCAGCAGAACATCACCATCCTGCGAAACCGCCTGAACAGTCCCGAGCTCGCCGTGTCCGAGCCGCAGGTCGCGCGCCAGGGCGTCGACCGCATCGCCATCCAGCTCCCGGGCCTGCAGAACTCCGCCGAGGTCAAGAAGATCCTCGGCAAGACCGCGACCCTGGAATTTCGCATGGTCGACGAGGTGAACAATCCCGCCGAAGCGGCGGCGACCGGCCGCGTGCCGCTCGGTTCGAAGCTCTACTACACCCGCGACAAGCAGCCGGTGCTGCTCAAGCGCGAGGTCGTGGTGACCGGCGATCAGCTCACCGACGCCTCGTTCCAGCCGAACACCCAGGAGGGCGCGGCGGTGTCCGTGAGCCTCGACAGCCGCGGCGCCGCCAAGATGCTCAAGAACACCCAGGAGAACATAGGCCACATGATGGCCGTGGTGTTCCTCGACCGGTCGCGCGAGAAGAACGCGCAAGG
>JAJXZV010000102.1 GCA_021779875.1 Pseudomonadota bacterium | reverse complement strand
CCCGGCCGTGGTCGAGGCGATCGAGGCGCAGGTCGAGCGGCGCGTGCGCGAGGGCGGGGCGCTGCCCGCGACCTGAGCGGCCGCCCGGGGCCCGCCCTGGGCCGTTTTGGCGTGTCGTGACAAGTGGGTGACGCAAACGGATCAGCCGTTGGGGGTGCCCGCGACCATACTTCGGTCGATTCGACGGCGCGGGAGAGTCACCATGCAAGTAGATCACCCGGAAACGCAGCGCGGGCGCCGTCCGAGCGGGCGCGACGCGAAGCGCGCGGCGCGCACGGCGCGCGCGACGGCCTCGGTGCCGTACATCACCCGCAAGATTCCTTATTATGAGGTGCTCGACGAGGAAGGCCTCTGCACCCTCGAGCGCAATGCCGACACCATCCTCGAGGAGATCGGCATCGACTTCCGCGACGATCCCGAGGCGCTCGCGATCTGGAAGGCCGCCGGCGCCGACGTCCGGGGCGAGCGGGTGCATTTCCCGCGCGGCCTGTGCCGCACCCTCATCCAGCGCAGCGCGCCGCGCGAATTCGTCCAGCATGCCCGCAATCCCGCGCGCAGCGTGCTGATCGGCGGCAAGAACACCGTGTTCGCACCGGCCTACGGATCGCCCTTCGTGCGCAGCCTGGACGAGGGGCGCCGCTATGCGCGCATCGAGGATTTCCGCAACTTCGTCAAGCTCGCGTATCTCTCGACCTCCCTGCACCACAGCGGCGGCACCATCTGCGAGCCGGTCGACCTGCCGGTGAACAAGCGCCACCTGGACATGGTGTACAGCCACCTGAAGTACAGCGACAAGCCCTTCATGGGCTCGGTCACCGCGCCGGAGCGCGCGGCCGACTCGGTGGCCTTGTCGGACATCGTCTTCGGCGCGGACCGGATCGACCCGGCGACCGGGCGGCCGAAGACCACCATCATCAACCTGATCAACGTCAATTCGCCGATGACCTACGACGCGACCATGCTGGGCGCGGCCAAGGTGTACGCGCGCGCCAATCAGGCGACCATCATCACGCCGTTCATCCTCGCGGGCGCGATGTCGCCGGTGACGGTGGCGGGCACGGTGGCGCAGACGCTGGCCGAGGCGCTCGCCGGACTCGCGTTCGTGCAGCTGGTGAACCCGGGCGCGCCGGTGGTGCTCGGCAGCTTCGCCTCCTCGATCTCCATGCAGTCGGGCGCGCCCACGTTCGGGACCCCGGAGCCGGCGCTGGTGCTGTACGCCATGGCGGCGCTGGCGCGGCGTCTGGGGGTCCCGTTCCGCTCCGGCGGGAGCCTGTGCGCCTCGAAGATCCCGGATGCGCAGGCCGCGTTCGAGTCGGCCAACACGCTGCTGCCCACCTGCCTCGGCGGGGTGAACTTCGTGCTGCACACGGCCGGCTGGCTCGAGGGCGGGCTCGCCATGGGCTACGAGAAGTTCGTCATGGACGCCGATCAGGCGGGCATGATGCACACCCTGCTCGCGGGGGTGGACCTCACCGACAACGGCCAGGCGCTCGACGCCGTGCGCGAGGTCGGACCGGGCAAGCATTTCCTGGGCTGCACGCACACGCAGGCGAACTTCGAGACCGCCTTCTATCGGTCGCCGCTGGCCGACAACAACAGCGTCGAGCAGTGGGAGGCCGAGGGGGCGAGCGACATGGCGAAGCGGGCCAACGCCCTGTGGAAGAAGATGCTGGCCGAGTACGTGGAGCCGCCGATGGACCCGGCGATCGACGAGGCGCTCCTCGACTACATGGCGCGCCGCAAGGCGGAGGCGCCGGATTCGAACGTGTGAGAGGAGCGCCCACGGGTCCGCGAATGCCTTAGAATCCCCTCCTTGTCCGCCGGATAGCCCCAAGGAGAGGCCATGATCACCCTGGAAATCAACGGCTCGAAGCGTGCCGTCGACGTGACCCCCGACACCCCGCTGCTGTGGGTGCTGCGCGATACGCTGCACCTGACCGGCACCAAGTTCGGCTGCGGCGCCGGGCTGTGCGGCGCGTGCACGGTGCATCTGGAGGGCCAGCCGATCCGCTCCTGCTCGACGCCCGTCGCGGCCGTCGAAGGCAAGAAGATCACGACCATCGAGTCGGTGGGCGCGACCCACGCGGGGCGCGCCATCCAGACTGCCTGGGTGCAGCACGACGTGCCCCAATGCGGCTACTGCCAGTCCGGGCAGATCATGAGCGCGGCGGCGCTGCTCGCGCAGAACCCGAATCCCAGCGACGCCGACATCGACGCCGCCATGAGCGGCAACCTGTGCCGCTGCGGCACGTACAACCAGATCCGCGCCGCGATCAAGGACGCCGCGGCCGACGCGGCCAAGGGGGCCTGACATGAAACCCGAGCAATCCGCTTCACGCCGGGAATTCCTCAAGGTCTCGGCGCTCGCCGGCGGCGGCCTGATGATCGGCGTCATGGTGCCGAGCCTGAATCGCTTCGCCGAGGCCGCGCCGGCCCCCGTGGCCCCGTTCGCGCCCAACGCCTTCATCCGCCTCACGCCGGACGGTGCGGTCACCGTGGTGGTGGGCTATTCGGAGATGGGCCAGGGCGTGCTCACCGCCGTGCCGATGTTGGTGGCCGAGGAACTCGATGCGGACTGGGCGCGCGTCAAGTTCGAACAGGCGCCCTCGGATCCGGCCTACAAGAACCCGATGTTCGGCGTGCAGGCGACCGGCGGCTCGACCACCGTGCGGGCGAGCTGGGAGCCGATGCGCCAGGCCGGCGCGACGGCGCGCGCCATGCTGGTGGCCGCGGCCGCCCAGGCGTGGAACGTGCCGGCGAGCGAATGCCGCACCGATCGGGGCAGGGTCGTTCACCCGAGCGGCAAGACCGTGACTTACGGACAGATCGCGAGCGCCGCCGCCCGCCAGCCGGTGCCCTCGACGGTCGCGCTCAAGGATCCGAAGGATTACCGAATCCTGGGCCAGGAGCTGAAGCGTCTCGACACGCCGCTCAAGGTGAACGGCAGCGGGCGCTTCGGCATCGACGTGCACGTGCCCGGCGGCTACACCGCGGTGCTCGCGCGCGCGCCGGTGCCGGGTGCCAAGATCGGGCGCCTGGACGCCGAGAAGGCCAAGGCCATGCGCGGCGTCAAGGCCGTGCTCGAAGTGCCGAGCGGCGTCGCCGTGGTGGCCGACGGCTATTGGAACGCGAAGAAGGCGCGCGACGCCCTCGAGATCCACTGGGATCTCGGCGCGAACACCGCCTTCTCGAGCGAGGGGATCCGCAAGACCTTCCTCGAGGCCGCCCAGCAGGGCGGCACGGTCGCCCGCCGGGACGGAGACACGGCGGCGGCGCTCGCCGGCGCGCCGGCGGCGAAGAAGATCGACGCGGTGTACGAGGCGCCGTACCTCGCGCATGCCTGCATGGAGCCGATGAACGCCACCGCCTCGGTCACGGCGGACGGCGTCGAGGTCTGGGCGAGCACGCAGGCGCCGGGGGTCGTGCAGGGCGTGCTCGCGGGCATCTTCAAGCTGAAGCCGGAGCAGATCAAGGTGCACACGACGCTGCTCGGCGGCGGCTTCGGGCGCCGCTTCGGCATGGACTTCGTGGTCGATGCCGCCCTGGTATCCAAGGCGGTGGGCGCGCCGGTGCACGTGATGTATTCGCGCGAGGACGACATGCGCGCGCAGTTCTACCGGCCGGCGTCGGTGCTCAAGTTCGAGGGTGCGCTCGACGCCGAGGGCCGGCCGCTCGCGGCGCGCATGCACGCGGTGTGTCCGTCGATCGCCAAGGCGGCGCAGATGGCGCTCAAGGACGGCGTCGACCGCTTCGCGCTCGAAGGGCTGGTCGAGTTTCCCTACCGCACGCCGAACGTGCAGGTGGAGTGGACCGGGAACGAGCCGCCGTACGGCGTGTGGTTCTGGCGCTCCGTGGGGCACTCCCAGAACATCTTCTTCGCCGAAGGCATCATCGACGAGATGGCCGCCGCCGCCGGCCAGGATCCCTACGAATACCGGCGCGGCCTGCTGGGCGAGGCGCCGCGCTACCGGGGGGTGCTGGATCTCGCCGCCCAGAAGGCGGAGTGGTCGAAGCCCCTGCCCAATGGCCGGCACCGCGGCATCGCCGTGGGCCAGTCGTTCGGGTCCTATGTCGCCGAAGTGGTCGAGCTGTCGGTGGGCGAGGACGGGCAGCCGAAGGTGCATCGCGTGGTGTGCGCGGTGGATTGCGGGCGCGTCGCCAATCCGCTGATCGTCAAGCGGCAGATGGAGAGCGCGATCGTTTTCGGGCTGTCGGCGGCGCTCTACGGGCGCATCTCGATCAAGGACGGCCAGGTGGTCGAGTCGAACTTCAACGACTACCCGGTGCTGCGCATGAACGAGATGCCCAAGGTCGAGGTGCACATACTGCCGAGCACCGAGAGCCCCGGCGGCGTCGGCGAGCCCGGCCTGCCGCCGCTCGCCCCGGCGCTCGTGAACGCGATCCATGCGGCGACCGGCAAGCGTCTGCGGGCGCTGCCGATCGACACGCGGGAGCTGCGCAAGGCTTAGGGGCGGGGCGCGCGAGCGGAGAACTGCGCGGCGCCGAAGCGGCAGGGCCTGGCGCGGGCGCCACCCGTGCCCCTGAGTTCTGGTGATCTTCGCGGCGGCGCCCGTCGGGGCGCTGCCGCGAAAACTCGTCAATCCTTCCTATCCGCCGGTCGGTGCCAACGAGAGTCAGATCTCGATGGCGCAGGACGTGGTTCCGCAACAGAGTTCGTCACGGGGGGCAACGGTAAGCGACGCCCTCGAACGGCACCCCGAGTATTGAAACGGTCGCCAGTGCCGCGTTGGCTCCAAGACCGATCGCTTGGTTACGCAACTCGGTTTCCGTTGCCGCCGGCGGCACGTTATCCACCACCTGGATGTTCCCTACAGCCGTGCAGCCCGATAGGTCGGCAGGGTTGCTCGTCACACGCAATTTCTCAGCGCCTGGTGCGGGGGCTATGCTTACGCAACCGTCGACGAGCAGCACCAGCGCCAAAGCCGCACCGATAGCGAGGATGCGCGCGAAGGTGGGCGGCTCAGATCTCGATATTGGCATTGCGTTACTCCCGGGAGATCCATCTTCCAAGGGGTGTGGCGTGCGCCGGAAGCGATCTCAACGAAGCGACCTGATCACGAATCATCGATTCCCTCCGACGACTTCGGATGCGACGCCGCGCGTTCGGTCCAATGAAAACCAGGCGTCAGAGACCAGGCAGGAGTCTAAGCCCCTCGTTCGCATCGCGCACGACTCCGGCCGGCAGCCCGTGCGCTCGCCGGGTGGACGGACTGCGGCCCAGCGCGAAGAGACGAGATACTCTTACGACCGACGGCTTGGTCATCCCCGCCTCGGCTCTTGCAATCCGAACATATCCCGACGAATCGGCGAGCGCAAGATTCGCCGAGACCACGACCACGATCTGTCACGGCTGGCGGCGTTGGTGCCGAGTCCGCGGGTGAACCTGACGCGCTTCCATGGGGTCTTTGCCCCGCATCATGCGCTGCGCTCGCGGATCGTGCCGGGCCGGGGTGCCGGGGAGAGGGCGGCATCGCAA
>JAJXZV010000357.1 GCA_021779875.1 Pseudomonadota bacterium | reverse complement strand
CCAGGTGCGCAGGTGATGAATGAACTCCACGCCGTCGCCGTCGGGCAGTCCGAGGTCGAGGATCACGAGCCCGGGCCTGCGGGTTCCGGCATCGCTAAGCCCCCGGCGCACGGTGTCGGCCTCGTGTACGACCCATCCCTCGGCCTCGAGGGCCGTGCGCACGAAACGGCGGATCTGCGGCTCGTCCTCGACCAGGATGGCGACCGGCGACGGGTCACCCATGGGCCGTCTCCATCTCGCTCTCGGGCAGCGCCGCCGGCGCCTGCGCGAGCGGCAGCGTGAACGTGAACGCGGCGCCGCCCCGGGGCAGATTCGCGCCGACGATGGCGCCGTGATGGGCTTCGACGATCGCCCGGCAGATCGCGAGCCCGAGGCCCACGCCGGGCGTCGAGGACTCCCGTTCGCCCCGGGTGAACTTCTGGAACACCGCTTCCTCCTGGCCGGCCTTCAGTCCCGGACCGTCGTCGGCGACCGTGACGCTCACCCGGTCGGCCTGCGCGGTGGCCGCGATCCGCACCGTGCTGCCCGGCGGAGTATATTTCGCGGCGTTCTCCAGCAGATTCGCGAACACTCGCTCGATGAGCAGTGCGTCGAATCGCACGAGCGGCAGGTCCGCCGGGATGGCGACCTCGACCCGGTGCTGCCGCAGGAGGCTGCTCGCGGCGTTGAGCGCCGAGCCCACAGCTTCCTCGAGCGACTGCCATTCCAGCCGCAGGCGCACGTCGCCGCTCTCGATGCGCGCCATGTCGAGCAAGTTCCCGACCAGCGTGCTCATGCGCCGCGCCTCCTCGCCGATGGCCTGCGCGATCTCCCCTTGCGCGGCGGTCAGTGGCGGGCGCGTCATGGCGAGGGATTCGGCGAGGCCGCCGAGCACGGTGAGCGGCGTACGCAGGTCGTGCGACAGAGCGGCGAGCAGCGAGTTGCGCAAGCGCTCCGATTCCATGTGCACCAGCGCGTCCTGCGCGACCCCGACGTAGTGCACCCGCTCGAGCACGATCGCGATCAGGGCTGCGAAGGTGTCGAGCAGCTGGCGCTGCTCAGGGATTCGCAGTAGGCGCCGATTGCGCGCCTTCACGGCGAGCACGCCGCGCGCGCGCAGCGGCGCGCGCAACGGCACGTACAGCACCTCGCTGCCGGACAGCGTGTCGGTGCCGAAGCCGGCGGGCACCCCCTTGTCGAACGCCCACTGGGCGATTCCGAGGTCGACCTCGAGCGGGCGCTCGTCCGTTGCCGGCGGCGCGGCGATCCGGCCTTGGTCGTCGGGCAGCAGGAGCGCCGCGCCCGCGTGGAACGTGCGCTCGACGGCCTCCACGCCGATGCGCAGCACCTCGGCGACCTGCACGACGCCCGAGAGGTCGCGCGCGATCTCGTACAACGCCCGGGCGCGCTCCTCGCGGTGCGCGGCGACCCGCGCCTGGAACCGCAGACCCGCGGTCAGCTGGCCGGTGATGAGCCCGACGGCCAGCATGATCGCGAACGTGAGCAGGTACTGCACGTCGCTCACCGCGAACGAGAACCGGGGCGGCACGAAGAAGAAGTCGAATGCGACGACGGAGAGGACCGCGCCGAGGGCCGCGGGCCCGCGCCCGAAGTTCACGGCGGTCAGCACCACGGCGAGGATGTACACGGCCACGATGTTGGACGGATCGAAGCGGCGGCCGAGCGGCAGGGCGGCGGCGGTCACCGCGATGCACACGACCGCGGTCCACAGGTAACGCAGGCGCCTGCGCATCCGCCGTGGTCCCTGCTCGGCGGTCGTGGCGCCCGCGTCCGCCGGCCGCGCCGACCGGTGGCCGCCGGGCTCGGATCGGATGCCGATCTCGATCAGGTCGATATCCGGCGCCAGCACCGCCAGACGCTGGCCGCTCGAGCGCTGCCAGGGCCACAGGGGTCGGGCGGGGTTGCGTCCGAGCACGATCTTCGAGAGGTTGTGGCTGCGCGCATAGCCGATGACGCTCTCCGCGACCTGGGGGTGCGCGATCACCGCGGTCGAGGCGCCGAGATCCCGAGCCAGGTTGAGCGTGGCGAGAATGCGTTCGCGCCGGGCCGGCTTAAGCCGCTGCAGCGCCGGGGTCTCGACGTAGATGGCGTGCCATTCCGCATTCAGCTGACTCGCCAGGCGAGCCGTCGCCCGCACCACGCGCTCGCCGCCCGCATCCGGACCCACGCTGGCGAGCAGTGCGGTCGCGGTCTTCCAGACCGTGCCGATCGATTTGTCGATCCGGTAGGCCTGTACGTCGCCTTCGACGCGGTCCGCGGTGCGCCGCAGCGCCAGTTCTCGCAGGGCCATGAGATTGCCCTTGCGGAAGAAATTCTGCGCCGCCCGTTCGGCCTGCTGCGGTATGTAGATCTTGCCGACCTTCAGTCGCGCGAGCAGCTCGTCGGGCGGGATGTCGACCATCACCACTTCGTCGGCTTGGTCGAATACCGTGTCGGGAACGGTCTCCCACACGCGCACCTCGGTGATGCCGCCGACGACGTCGTTGAGGCTCTCGAGGTGCTGCACGTTCAACGTCGTGTACACGTCGATGCCGGCGGCGAGCAGTTCCTCGACGTCCTGCCAGCGCTTCGGGTGCCGCGAGCCGGGCACGTTCGAGTGGGCGAATTCGTCGATCAGGATCAGGGCGGGGCGGCGGGCGAGGGCCGCGTCCAGATCGAACTCGGTGAGCTGCCGGCCGCGGTGCTCGATGTGGCGCGGCGGCAGCACCTCGAGCGCCTGCAGGAGCTCGGCGGTTTCGCTGCGGCCGTGGGTTACGACCACCCCGGCCACGACGTCCCGGCCGTCCCCCCGGAGCTTGCGCGCCGCCGCGAGCATGGCGTAGGTCTTGCCGACGCCCGCGGCGGCGCCGAAGTAGATGCGCAGCCGCCCGCGCCGGGCCGCCTGCTCCTGTCGCGTGACGCGCGCCAGCAGCGCATCGGGATTCGGACGCGGATCGGTCGTGGTCGGCATGGGCGCCATTTTGCGCCCTTCGCCCTCGCGATGCGATCAGGCTCAGGCGTGCAGGATCGCCTCGGGGAAGCGCTCGAGAGGCAGGATCGTGTCGACCGCCTCCATCCGGATCGCCTCCTTCGGCATGCCGAACACGACGCAGCTGGCCTCGTCCTGGGCGAACGTGCGGGCGCCGGCGGTGCGCATTTCCTTCAGGCCGCGCGCGCCATCGTCGCCCATGCCGGTCATGATCATGCCCGCGGCGTTGGGTCCGGCCGATCGGGCGGCCGAGCGAAACAGCACGTCCACGGACGGGCAGTGGCGGCTCACCGGCGGGCCTTCGCGGATCTCGACGTAATAGTGGGCGCCGCTGCGTTGCAGCAACATGTGCTTGCCGCCCGGCGCGATCAGCGCGCGGCCCGGAATCACCCGGTCAAGATGACGGGCCTCTTGGACGTCGATGCGGCAGATGCCGTGCAGACGGGCTGCGAACGCCGCGGTGAAGTTGGGCGGCATGTGCTGCACGATCACGATGCCCGGGCAAACCTCCGGCAGCGCGGTCAGCACCTTCTCGAGCGCCTGGGTGCCGCCGGTCGAGGTGCCGATGGCGACCACGTGCTCGGTCGTGCGAATCATGGCCTGCTCGCGCGCCGGCGACAGGATCACGTCGGCCGAATGCTTCGCGGTGTGCGCACCGCGTGCGGCGATGCGCTTGAGGTTGGCCCGGGCCGCCAGGCGGATGGCGGCGGTCAGCTCCGCGGCCGCCTCGGTCAGGAATTGTTTCAGTCCGATCTTCGGCTTGGCGATGACCGTCACCGCGCCGGCCGCGAGCGCCTCGAGGGTCGTGGGTGCGCCGGCTTCCGTGAGAGTCGAGCAGATGACGACCGGCGTCGGCCGCTCGCTCATGAGCTTGCGCAGGAAGGTCACGCCGTCCATCCTCGGCATCTCGACATCCAGCACGATCACATCCGGCCACTGCGCTTTCATGCGATCCATGGCGAACAGGGGATCCGAGGCGACGCCGATCACCTCGACGTCCGGCTCCGCCTGGAGCAGCTGCTGCAGAACCTGGCGGACCACGGCCGAGTCGTCGACCAGCAGGACCTTGATGGGCGTCACGGCGGCTTTCTGAAGATCGCCGGCGCGAGCGGCTGCAGCGCGTCCGTGACGCCCGTGAGGCTCTCGGAATGACCGATCAACAGCCAGCCGCCCGGCCGCAGCACGCCGAGGACGCGTTCGACGACCCGGCGCTTGGTCTCGGCATCGAAGTAGATCAGCACGTTCCTCAGAAAGATCACGTCGAAGGGGCCGATGGCCGGCAGCCGGGAGTTCAGGTTGATCTGCCGGAACTCGACCCTGGTGCGCAAGCCGCGCTCGATCAGCAGCGTGCCGGCTTGCTCGCCCAGCCCTTTGAGGCAATGGCGGCGCAGATACCGCTCGGGAATGCCCTCGGTGCGTGCGGTGGAATAATGTCCGCGCCGCGCCCGCTCGACGACCCGGGCGCTGATGTCCGAGCCGATGACCTCCCACGGGCGCCCGCCGCCTGCGTCCTCGAGGACCATGGCGATGCTGTAGGCCTCCTCGCCGGTCGAGCCGGCGGCGCTCCAGACGCGAAACGGCCGCGGGCCCGCGGGAACCGACTTGAGCGTCTGAGCGAGGAACTCGAAGTGCTTCGGCTCCCGGAAGAAATAGGTCTCGTTGGTGGTCAGCAGATCCGTGGCGATCTGGCGCTCCGCGGCGCACTCGGCGCCGTGCAGCAGCCGAAGGTAATCCCCGAAGCTGCGGACCCCGCACTGGTCGAGGCGCCGGGCGAGGCGGCCTGCGACCAGGCTCTTCTTCGCCGCCGACAAGCTGATGCCCGCGGCTTCGTGGATGAACCGCTGGAACTGCGCGAATTCCGCGTCGGAGATCTGGTCCATGCGCCGTCCGTGGTGCGGCTCAGGCGCAGGCCTCGACGGCCTGATCGAGCTCATGGAGGGCGAGCACGTGGTCGACGTCCAGAAGAATGACGAACCTGCCGTCCACCTTGGCCATCCCCTGGATGAAGTCGGCGCGGATGTTCGCGCCGAAGGCCGGCGGCGGCGCGATGTCGGCGGCCTGGAACTCCAGGACCGCGTTGACCGAGTCGACGATGACGCCGATGTCGCGTCGCTCGCCGGAGAGCTGCGTCTCGATGATCACGATGCAGGTGCGTCGAGAGATGGCGCCGGCCGGCCGGCCGAAGCGCACCGACAGGTCGATCACCGGCACGACCGAGCCGCGCAGGTTGATGACGCCCCTCAGGAAGGCGGGCATCAAGGGCACCTCGGTCACGCTCGTGTACTCGATGATCTCCTTCACCGCGAGGATGCCGATCGCGAACGGCTCGCCGCCGAGCACGAACGTGAGGTATTGATGCGTCAGAGCCCCCGCACCCGACGGGTGTGGCCGAACGTTCATGTCCGATGTCTCCGTCATCAGTAGTTCGTGAACTGCGCTTCATCGGGCTCCCCGCCCGAGAGCGCGAGATTCCCGGAGATCGCGGCGGCCTTGCGCGCCGCGGCGGCGGGCCGCGCGGCGGCTCCGCTCGGCTGTCCGGCGGCGCC
>JAJXZV010000028.1 GCA_021779875.1 Pseudomonadota bacterium | reverse complement strand
GCACCTGCTTGGTCAGGCGGCTCTTGTGCCGAGCGGCCTTGTTGCGGTGAATGATGCCCTTGTTGACCATGCCGTCGATGATCGGGGTCGCGAGCGCGAGCGCCGCGGCCGCGTCGTCGTGCTTGCCGGCCTTCAGGGCGAGGTTCGCCTTGCGGATGGCGCTGCGCAGCTTAGAGGTGAGGGCGTCGTTGCGGGCGCGATGCTTCGTCGATTGTCGGGCCGCCTTCTCCGCGGATTTCGTGTTCGCCAAGCTCGAGACTCCTTCCAGATTGCACAGCCGTCGACGAGGCTCCGGGGAGCCTCCCAAAGAGCCGCGCAGTTTGCGTAAAAGCCGCTGGCTTGTCAATCCGCGGCCGGGCGGCGGGCGGGGCGCCGGAGCAGGGCCGCGGGGCGCCGGGCGCCCGGGCGAAGTCGCGTATACTGAACGGCTTTCGCCATGCAACTAGTACGCGGTCTTCATAACCTGCGCCGTCTCGAGCGCGGCTGCGCGGTCACCGTGGGCAATTACGACGGCGTGCATCTCGGCCATCAGCGCATGATCGAGGTGCTCGAGTCGCGCGCGGCGGCGCTCGGCGGCCCATCGACCGTGCTGGTGTTCGAGCCGAGCTCCAAGGAGTTCATCGATCCGGCCGGCGCGCCGCCGCGGCTGACCCGCTGGCGCGAGAAGTACCTGCTGCTGCGCGCCCTGGGGGTCGAGCGGCTGGTGACGCTCGCCTTCGATGCGCGCATGCGCGCCATGCCGCCCGAGTGCTTCGTCGATGAGCTGATCGTCGCGGGCCTGGGCGCCCGGCACGTCGTGGTCGGGGACGATTTTCGCTACGGCGCGCGCGCCGCCGGCACCATCGAGTCGCTGCGCGCCGCCGGCCGGCGCCAGGGGTTCGAGGTCGAGCAGATCGCGCCGTTCCTCGCCGACGGCGTGCGCGTGAGCAGCACCGCGGTGCGCGAACGGCTGGAGCGGGGCGACTGCGAGGGCGCGGCGCGCCTGCTGGGGCGCCGCTATCGTATGATGGGCAGGGTGGTGCGCGGCCAGAGGCTCGGGCGCACGCTCGGGTTTCCGACCGCGAACCTGCGGCTCATGCGGCGCAAGTCGCCGCTCTGGGGCGTGCTCGCGGTGCGGGTGCACGGCATCGGGCCCGGGCCGCGCGACGCGGTGGCGAGCCTCGGCACCCGGCCCACCGTGAACGGCGTCGAGCCGCTGCTCGAGGTGCATGTGTTCGATTTCGACGGCGACCTGTACGGCCGCACGATCGAGGTCGAGTTCGTCGCCAAGTTGCGCGACGAGGTCAAGTTCGATTCCTTGGATGCGATGTCGATTCAAATGCGGGTCGACGCGGCCCGCGCGCGCGATCTGTTGTCGAGGGTGGCCAGTGGCTGATTACAAGAACACGATCAATCTGCCGAGCACCGGCTTTCCGATGAAGGCGGACCTCGCCAACGCCGAGCCGCGGATGCTCGCCTCCTGGGAGCGGCGCGACCTGTACGGCCGGATCCGCGCGCTCGCCAAGGGCCGGCCGCCGTTCGTGCTCACCGACGGGCCGCCCTACGCGAACGGCAGCATCCACCTGGGCCACGCGGTGAACAAGATCCTGAAGGACGTGATCGTCAAGTCGCGCACCCTGGACGGCTACGACGCGCCCTACGTGCCGGGCTGGGACTGCCACGGCCTGCCCATCGAGATGCAGGTGGAGAAGACCCATGGCCGGGTCGGGCAGAAGATCGCGCCGAAGGCCTTTCGCGCCGCCTGCCGCGACTATGCGCTGAAGCAGGTCGACGGCCAGCGCGCCGACTTCAAGCGCCTCGGCGTCCTCGGCGACTGGCAGAACCCGTACCTGACCATGATGCCGCGCTTCGAGGCCGAGCAGCTGCGCGCCTTCGCCAAGATCATCGCCAACGGCCACGTGTACAAGGGCTACAAGCCCGTGCATTGGTGCCTGAACTGCCGCTCGGCGCTCGCCGAGGCGGAGGTCGAGTACGAAGACCGGACCTCGCCGAGCATCTACGTGCGCTTCCCGGTCGAGGACGTGGCGGAGCTCGAGCGCCGCTTCGGCTTCGACCCCGCGCCGGCGCGCGCCGGCGTCCTCGGCGAGGCGCCGACCTCGGTCGCGATCTGGACCACGACGCCCTGGACGCTGCCCGCCAACCGCGCGGTCAGCGTGCACCCGGTGTTCGACTACGCGCTGGTGGAATTCGACCTGGGCGCGGGGCTCGAGCGGCTGGTGGTCGCGAGCGAGCGGGTCGCGCCCCTCATGCAGATCCTGGGCGTCGTCCAGTGGAACCTGATCGGCGAGGTCAAGGGCGCGGCGCTCGAGCACCTGGCGCTGCGCCACCCGTTCCTCGAGCGGCGCTCGCCGGTGATCCTCGGTGAGCACGTGACCCTGGACGCGGGCACAGGCGCCGTGCACACGGCCCCGGGGCACGGCCTCGAGGACTACCTGGTCGGCCGCCGCTACGAGCTCGAGGTCGAGAACCCGGTGGGCGGCGACGGGCGCTTCCTGCCGGGCACGCCGTACTTCGAGGGCGAGGAGGTCTTCGAGGCCAACCCGCACGTCATCGAGGTGCTCGCCGAGCGCGGCGCGCTGCTGAAGGGCGAGCCCTACCACCACTCCTATCCGCACTGCTGGCGCCACAAGACGCCGGTGATCTTCCGCGCAACGCCCCAGTGGTTCATCAGCATGGACCAGGCGGGCCTGCGCAAGGCGGCGCTCGAGGCCATCGCGCACGTCGACTGGATGCCCGCCTGGGGCGAGCAGCGCATCAGCGGCATGATCGCGGGCCGCCCCGACTGGTGCGTGTCGCGCCAGCGCACCTGGGGCGTGCCGATTCCGCTGTTCGTGCACAAGCACTCGGGCGAGCTGCACCCGCGCACCCAGGAGCTGATCGAGGAGGTGGCGAAATTGGTCGAGGTGGACGGCATCGACGCCTGGTTCGACCTCGATCCGGCGGCGCTGCTCGGCGCCGAGGCCGGCGACTACGACAAGGCGACCGACGTCATGGACGTGTGGTTCGACTCGGGCGTCGTGCACCACGCCGTCTCGCAGATCCGCCCGGAGATCACCGCGCCGGCGGACCTGTACCTCGAGGGCTCCGATCAGCACCGCGGCTGGTTCCACAGCTCGCTGCTCACCTCGGTGGCCATGCACGGCCGGGCGCCCTACCGGGGCGTGCTCACGCACGGCTTCACCGTGGACGAGAAGGGCCGCAAGATGTCCAAGTCCATCGGCAACGTGCTGGTGCCGCAGAAGCTCACGGGCACGCTCGGCGCGGACGTGGTGCGCCTGTGGATCGCGGCCACCGACTACGCCAACGAGATGAGCGTCTCGGACGAGATCCTCCGGCGCATGGCCGACTCCTACCGGCGCATGCGCAACACCCTGCGCTTCCTGCTCGGGAACCTGCACGGCTTCGATCCGGCCGCCGATGCGCTGCCCTGGCAGGAACTCGTGGCGATCGACCGCTGGGCCATCTCGCAGGCCTTCGCGCTGCAGAACGACGTGATCACCGCCTACCGCAACTACGAGTTCCACGACATCTACCAGAAGGTGCACAACTTCTGCGTGGTCGAGTTGGGCGGTTTCTACCTCGACATCATCAAGGACCGCCTGTACACCACCGGGGCGAGGAGCGCGCCGCGCCGCTCGGCGCAGACCGCGATGTATCACATCGCCGAGGCCATGGTGCGCTGGCTCGCGCCCATCCTGAGCTTCACCGCGGACGAGGCCTGGGCCTTCCTGCCCGGCGCCCGCGCCGAGTCGGTGTTCCTCGAGACCTGGCACTCGCTGCCCGTGGGCGCCGAGCGTGAAGCCGAGATCGACTGGCCGGCGCTGATCGCCCTGAAGAGCGCGGTGGCGCTCGAGCTCGAGCGGCTGCGCGCCGCGGGTTCGATCGGCGCGCCGCTCGAGGCCGAGGTGACCGTGTACGCGCCCCCCGCGCAGTCGGCGCGGCTCGCATCGCTCGGCGACGAATTGCGCTTCCTGCTGATCACCAGCCAGGCGCGGGTGGTGGCCGCCGAGGATCCGTCCGCCCACGGCGTGCCGGCGAGCGAGCCGGGGGTGTGGCTCGAGGTGGTGCCGAGCGCGCAGCCGAAATGCGTGCGCTGCTGGCACCTGCGCGCCGACGTGGGCCGCGACCCGGCGCACCCGGAACTGTGCGCGCGCTGCGTCGTCAACGTCGAGGGTCCGGGCGAGGAGCGCCATTTCGCATGAGCGATTCGATTTCCACGGGTGATCTCCCGGCGCGCGGCCGCGCGGCGGCCTGGCTGCTGCTGTCCGCGCTGGTGGTGCTCGCCGACCAGGCGAGCAAGGCCTACATCGTGCGCCACTTCGGCGAGTTCGAGTTCACCCGGGTGCTGCCCGTGCTCGACATCACGCGCATGCACAACGTCGGGGCGGCCTTCAGCTTCCTGGCTTCCGCCTCCGGCTGGCAGCGCTGGCTGTTCATCGGGCTCGCGCTCGGCGTGAGCGCCGGGATCGTGGTGTGGGTGTGCCGGCTGCCGCGCGGCGCCCCCGCGCTGCTCGCCGGCGGCCTCGCCCTGGTGCTCGGCGGCGCGCTCGGCAACGTGGTCGACCGCATCCGGCTCGGCGCCGTGGTCGATTTCATTCACTTTCACTGGCACGGGGCGTATTTTCCGGCCTTCAACGTCGCGGACTCGGCCATCACGGTCGGCGCGGCCTGCCTGTTGCTGGATGCCCTGTTCGAATCGAGGCGTAAACACCCATGAAAATCCTGCTCGCCAATCCGCGCGGCTTCTGTGCCGGCGTCGACCGGGCCATCGACATCGTCGAGCGCGCCATCGCCCTGTTCGGCGCGCCCATCTACGTGCGCCACGAGGTGGTGCACAACAAGCACGTGGTGGACCGCCTGCGCGGCATCGGCGCGGTGTTCGTCGAGGAGCTCGACGAGGTGCCGGACGCCGCCACCGTGATCTTCAGCGCCCACGGCGTGCCGCGCACCGTGCAGGACGAGGCCGCGCGGCGCGGCCTGCGGGTGTTCGACGCCACCTGCCCGCTGGTCACCAAGGTGCACATGGAGGTCACCCGCTACGCGCGCGAGGCGCGCGAGGTGTTCCTGATCGGCCACCACGGGCACCCGGAGGTGGAGGGCACCATCGGCCAGTTCGACACCGCGCACGGCGGCAGCATCTATCTGATCGAGACCGTCGAGGACGTGGCCCGCGCCGTGGTGCGCGACCCCGCGCACCTCGCCTTCGTCACCCAGACCACGCTCTCGGTCGACGACACGGCCTCGATCGTCGATGCGCTGCGCGCGCGCTTCCCGGGGCTCAAGGCCCCCGTGAAGGAGGACATCTGCTACGCCACCCAGAACCGCCAGGACGCGGTCAAGGAGCTGATCGGCCGGGTCGACGTGCTGGTGGTGGTCGGCTCGCGCTCGAGCTCGAACTCGAACCGCCTGCGCGAGATGGCCGACAAGGCCCGCATCCCCGGCTACCTGGTCGACGGACCGGAGCACCTCGAGCGCGCCTGGTTCGAGGGCAAGGGCAGCGTCGGGGTCACGGCCGGCGCCTCG
>JAJXZV010000442.1 GCA_021779875.1 Pseudomonadota bacterium | reverse complement strand
GGACGCGCCACGCCCGTGAGGCGCTCCCCCACCGCGGCGAGCAGCCGATCGCCGATGCCGTGACCCAGGGTGTCGTTGATGACCTTGAAGCGATCCAGGTCCACCATCAACACCGCGAACGACGTCCGATCGCGGCCGGCCCGCTCGATGGCCTCGCCGAGGCGGTCGCGGAACTGCACGCGGTTCGGCAGGCCGGTGAGCCAATCGTGCGAACTCTGAAACTGGAGTTCCGCGTTCACGCGTTGCAGGCCCTCGGCGTGCCGCAGCGTGCTCGACTGCAGGTGCGCGTCGTAGACCGCCGTGATCAGGGACATGAGCAGCAGGCACAGTGCGAACAGTCCGATGGTCGTCGCCAGCCAGCCGGTGTCGAGAGTGATGCCGCCGCGACAGAACGAGCCGGGCGCGATTCGGGCGGCGGCCATGCCGACGTAGTGCATGCCGCTGATCGCGATTCCCATGACGCCGGCGGCCGCGAGGCGGATCAGTCGTTGACGGGAGTGGTGGTGGTCGCGCAACCGGTGGAAGAGCCAGAGCGCGGCGCAGGAGGCGAGCACGGCGATGAGCACCGACAAGGCGGCCAGCGCCGGGTCGTAGCCGATGGCCGGAACCATGGCGATCGCCGCCATGCCCATGTAGTGCATGGAGGCGATTCCGGCGCCCATGATGAGCGAGCTCGCGGCCAGCCGCGGGACGGTCAGGCGGACTCCGCTCGAGATACCGAGCGCGAACCCCGAGGTGACGACGGCGATCGCGAGCGACGCCAAGGTGCGCGGCAGGTCGTAGGCGAGCCGGATCGGCAGCGAGTACGCCAGCATGCCGATGAAATGCATGGACCAGATGCCGACGCCCATCGCCACCGCGCCGGCCGCCAGCCAGATGCGCGCCTGCCGGCCCGAATGGGTCGCGACACGCGCGGCCAGCCGCAGCGCGGTGTACGACACCGTCATCGCCACGACGACGGACAAGAGCACGAGCCACGGGTCGTACGCCGTGGTCATGGAGATTCCCTTCGAAGCTGCAAGTGCTCGACCCGATGAATCGCGGCGGACCGCAACCTCCCACTTGTCGGGCCGGGCGGCGCAAGCTTTAGCGGAATCCGGCGCGCCGTGCGACGGCGCCCGCTACTGTGACGCAGTTCGCACGAATCCGGCGCCGATCAGCCGATACGCCGGTCAGGCGGTGCGCCGGGCGGCATCCTCGGGAAGGCCGGCGGCGCGGCGGCCGACCAGGCGTCGGTCCGGAAAGGCGATCGGCTGCTGCGAGTGCCGGCGCTCCCCCGTGGCCGGCGGGCGTCGCTCGGCCTTCAGGGCGGAGTCCGCCAGATATTCGCGGCTCGCGGTGAGCAGGGCCAGATTGAGCAGTTGCAGGCTGCGACGCGCGGCCGCCATCACCCGCATCCGCTCGCGTCCGGTGGTCGCGTAACGTGCGACCACCTGCAGCGCGATGCGCGGATGATCGTCGTCGTACTTCGCATGATTGCGGAACCACTTGGTGGTGCGCGGGTTCATGGTGACCCCCTCGCGGGTGCCGTAGGCCTCGAAGCCCGCCAGCAGCGCCCGGCTGAGATCGCCCGTCGCGCCCTCGATCGCGAAGCTGGTCGCGGCGACCGCCTCGGCCAGCGAGCCCTTGGCATTGATGTACCCGATCCAGTCGCTCAGCGATTGCACGTCGCGCAGCAGCGGGCGCTCGCCCTCGGCGAGCGCGATCATCTCCTCGCGGCTCAGGCCGAAACCCTCGCCCATCCAGATCCAGTGCTCGGCGTGCGCCTTCTCGACCCGGATGTTGTCGATGAGGAAGGAGCGCGCATGCTCGTCCTCGGTCTTGATGAGCGCCTCGGCCAGATATTTCGGGAAGGCGTGAATGAACGGGTAGAGCTGCAGCAGCCAGCCGCGCATGGCCCCGATCGGCCAGGTGCCATTGATGATCCCGGTGGCGAATTCGCCTCCGACCAGCGCATTCCACTCGGGTTCGAGGTATCCCTTGAGATCGGTCAACCAGTCATCTTCACGCCGGCTCTCGATTCGATTGTCCATTCGCACTCCGGTGATGCATGTGCGTGCGCACACCGCTGTTAATGCTCTGCGTGGCAGTTAACGCCTAACTGGCTGTTTTTCCGAACGCTTTGCAGCCGAGTATGGATTATGTCCAGTCTACGGGACCCCTCCAAGCCGTGCAACTGGTCGCGTCCCTTCGGGAATATCCGGTAAAGGGGAGTCGGGTTTTCCCTGCGCACCGCCCGGGTGCGGAGCCGTGACCCCCCTCTCGGTATGCGCATCGGCGGCCGAATACTCTGTCGAGCATGTCCGCCGCAGGGCGGGTACTCTCGAGGAATCATGCCGTTCGGCCGTCGAAATTCCGCAGCAGCTCAAGGGGAGTCCCGCTCGGCGATCCGGTTCGTGGCGCCCGTGCTGATCTCGCTCACCGTGATGCTCATTGCCGCGGTGATCAGCATGGAGGTGCTCTCGACCATGCGCGCGTGGGTGGGCGGCGAGAGTCTGTACTCGAAAGGCCAGAAGAACGCGGTGTACTACCTGGCTCAGTACGCCCAGTCACGCTCGGAGGACGACTATCGGCGCTACCTCGCGTCCATCGCCTTCCCCCTCGGTGATCGCCAGGCGCGTCTCGCCCTGTTGAGCCATCCGCAGGACCTCGCGGCCGCCCGCGCCGGCTTTCTCATCGGCGGCAGCGATCCGGCGGACATCGACAGCATCATCCTGCTGTTCCGTCTGCTCGGGGGCGTGCCCCAGGTCCGCGAGGCGATCGAGGTGTGGACCGAGGGCGATGCCTACACCATGCGGCTGCGCGACCTCGCCGCCCGGCTGCACCCGCAGGACGCGGCGCCGCTTCCCCCGGCCGAACTCGCGCAGATACGCGCCGCGCTCAGCCGCATCAATGCCGAACTGACCCCGTTGTCGGCCCGCTTCGCGGAGACCCTCGGCCGCCTGGCGCGCCTCACCCGCAGTCTGTTGATCGCATCCGTGACGATCGGCACGGTGATCACGGGGCTGATGTGCATCCACATCACCCGGGCGCGCGTGCGTGAGCGCGATGCCAAGGAGCGGCGCCTGGCGCGGCTCACCGAACTGTACGCCGCCTTGAGCCAGACGAGCCAGCTCATCTCCCGGGTGGACGACCGCGGTCAGCTGTTCGACGAGCTCTGTCGCATCTGCGTCGGCACCAGCGGCCTGGCTCTCGCCGCGGTGGGGCTGCTGAAGCGCGACCGAGCCGGCCTGGAATTCTGCGCCGCCCAGGGCGAGCACCGCGAGTATCTCGAGCGGCTCGCCGCCTCGGCCCGGGACGAGGAGGGCGGCGAGGACCTTCGCCGAATTCTGCGCGCCGGCCGGGCGGTGGTGTCCCATGCGGAGCGTCCGTCGCGCAGCCTCTTCCCATCGGTGGCCACCTTTCCCCTGCGTTGCCAGCACGAGATCGTGGGCGTGCTGTGCGTGTTCTCGGGCGAGTACGACTACTTTCGCAAGGACATGGTGGACCTGCTGGAGCAGCTCGCGATGGAAGCCTCGTTCGCCCTGGACGGGCTGCATCGGGAGGCCGAGCGGCGGCGGCAGGCGGCCGTGATGGCCGACCAGAACCGCATTCTCAGCCTGATCGCGTCGGGAGCGGGGTTGCCGGCCATTCTCACCACGGTCGCCCGGTTCGTCGAGGCGCAGTCCGACGGCAGAGTGTGCGTCGTGAAGGTCGTCGGCGCCGGCGGCTCGGCGGGCCGTCTCACGGTGGCACCGTCGCTGTCAGAGGAGCAGCGCGTCGCCATCGATGCGGCGGACGATGACGGCGCGGTGCAATCGAGCCGCGCCGGCTTCTCGTCGGTGACCGAGTGGCCGATCTTCGGCAGCACCGGCCTGACGCTCGGTGCGCTCTCGCTGTACGGGCGCGACGATGCCGGGCGCGGGTCGCTCGACGAGCGAGTGGTCGGAATCTGCACCAACCTCGCCGGCATCGCGATCGAGAGCTGCCGCGCGGCCGAACGCATCAAGCATCTGGCGCATCACGACGATCTCACGGGCCTCCCGAACCGCCTGCTGTTCGGGGACCAGCTGCCCCTGGCGATCGCGCGGGCCAAGCGCACGGGCGCCGCCATCGGCGTGCTGTTCCTCGATCTCGATCGCTTCAAGATCATCAACGACACGCTCGGTCACGATTCGGGCGACACGGTGCTCTGTCAGGTCGCGCGGCACCTGCGCGAATGCGTGCGCGACACCGACGTGCTCGCGCGCGTGGGCGGCGACGAATTCACGCTCATCGTGGAGCAGTACGCCGGCCCGTCCGAGCTCGGCAGCATCGCCCAGAAGCTGCTCGCCGCGATGAGCCGGCCGGTGACGGTCCGGGGCGAGGACTACCATCTGTCCGGCAGCATCGGCATTTCGATCTATCCGAAGGACGGCACCGACAGCTCCACCCTCCTCAAGAACGCCGACATCGCGATGTACCGCGCGAAGACCATCGGCCGCAACACCTACCAGTTCTATTCGGATGACATCGACGGCCACAGCGTCGAGCGGCTCGCGCTCGAGAACGAGCTGCGCCAAGCCGTGGCGCGCGGTGAGATCGAGGTCCACTACCAACCCAAGGTCGACGTGCAGACCGGCCGCGTGACCGGAGCCGAGGCGCTGGTTCGGTGGCGGCACCCGCAGCGGGGCCTGTTGCTGCCTCGCGACTTCATCGTCCTCGCCGAGGAGGTGGGCTTCATCGGTGCCATCGGCAACTCCGTTCTGCACACGGTGTGCGCCGACGCGGCGCGTTGGCGGGATCGGGGTTTGCCGACCGGGCGCATCGCGATCAACCTGTCGGCTCGGCAGTTCGCCGATTCCAGGCTCATCGACGATCTGAACCACGTGCTCCTCGATACGGGCTGCGATCCGCAGTCGCTCGAATTCGAGATCACCGAGAGCGTCGTCATGACCCATCCCGAGCGGGCATTGCACCTGCTCGAGCAGATCAAGAGCCGCGGCATCACGCTCGCCATCGACGATTTCGGCACCGGACATTCCTCGCTCGCGCACCTGAAGCGCTTCCCGGTCGATATCGTGAAGATCGATCGCACGTTCGTGCGCGACATCGCGACCGATGCGAACGACCTGGCGATCACGCGGGCGATCATCGCGCTGGGGCATTCGCTCGACCTGCGGGTGATCGCGGAGGGCGTTGAGACGGACAAGCAGCTCGAGATCCTGCGGCGCCACCACTGCGACGAATACCAGGGGTTCCTGTTCAGCGCAGCGGTGCCGGCGGAGCAGTTCGAGCGCATCCTCGAGGCGCATGCGCCCGCGAGCGCGCAGGGCGCGGCGTCGGGACGCCTGGCGGCCGCGAGCTGAGGTCCGTCAGCCGCCGGGTATGGGGAGCACGGGCATGATCTCGACGCGGTCGCCGGGGAAGATCGCAAAGTGGGGGTGCCTCTCGAACAGTCTGGCGGCCGCTTCGTGCGAGTCCGCGCGCACCACCGTGAAGGCGCCCATGTCATTGCTCGTATCGGCGACTCCGTCTTGCGAGACCTTCTTGGTCTTGCCCAGCGGCCCGCCCATGGC
>JAJXZV010000332.1 GCA_021779875.1 Pseudomonadota bacterium | reverse complement strand
GGTCGGCGGACTTCGCGGGCCTGCTCAAGAATTCCATCGATCAGGTGGCCGGCATGCAGAACCAGGCCACGGCGCTCGCGAGCGCCTACGAGGCGGGCGACAAGAGCGTCGACCTGACCAAGGTCATGCTCGAGGTGCAGAAGGCGGGGCTCGCCTTTCGCGCCATGACCGAGGTGCGCAACAAGCTCGTCGACGCCTATACCCAAGTCATGAACATGTCGGTGTGAGCGCATGCGCTCGAGAGGTTTGATCCATGGCTGACATCGTCCCCGCTTCGCCGGCCGCCGCCGCTCCGCGCAGCCTGCTCGACGCCGTGCCCGGGCTCAAGCAGGTGGCCCTGTTGATCGGCGTCGCCGCGGCCGTCGCCGCGGCGATCTGGCTGGTGCTGTGGTCCCAGGGCCAGAACTACGCGGTGCTGTACGGCCAGCTGTCCGAGCGCGAGAGCGGGCAGGTGATGGACGCGCTCACCGCCGCCGGAATCGAGTACAAGCTCAGCGCGTCGGGCGCGGTGTCCGTGCCCGAGTCGAAGGTGCAGGAGGCGCGCATCCGCCTGGCGAGCCAGGGGCTGCCGCAGAGCGATGCCATGGGCATCGAGATGATCCAGAAGGAATCGGCCATCGGGTCGAGCTCGATGATGGAGTCCGCACGCTACCAGTCGGCGCTCGAGACGGAGCTGGCCCGCACCATCATCAAGGTGCAGGGCGTGCAGAGCGCCCGCGTGCATCTCGCGCTGCCGAAGCCCTCGGCGTTCGTGCGCGATTCGCGCAAGGCGACCGCCTCGGTGATGGTGCAGCTGTATCCGGGCCGGCGGCTCGAGCCGGGTCAGGTCGCCGCGATCGTGCACCTGGTCGCCTCCAGCGTGCCGGAGCTGGCGGCGAGCGACGTGACCCTGGTCGATCAGGCCGGCACGCTGCTCAATTCCCCGGACGAGAACTCCGAAGGCGCGATCAGCACTCGCCAGTTCGATTACACGCGCAAGCTCGAGGACAGCTACCAGCGGCGCATCGTCGAACTCCTCGAACCCATCGTCGGCCCGGGCCGCGTGCGCGCCACCGTCACCGCGGACCTGGATTTCACCGTGACCGAGGAGGCGCGCGAGAACTACGATCCGCAGAAGACCGCGATCCGCAGCGAGCAGACCGCGCAGGAGACCCATCGCGGGGGCGACGGCGCCGAGGGCATCCCCGGCGCGTTGTCGAACCAGCCGCCGGGCACCTCGGGCGCGCCGGTGATCGCGGGCGCGCCCAGCACTCCCGGATCGCCGCAGCCGACGGCGGGCGCGGCGGCGGCCGGCGCGGCATTGGGGGCCGCGCAGAGCACCGCGGCGAGCGCGGCGCCGAGTTCGAACTCGCAGCGCAGCACCCGCAATTTCGAGGTGGACCGCACGCTGTCCTACGTGAAGCAGCCGGTCGGCACGCTGAAGCGCCTGAGCGTGGGCGTGCTGCTGGACGACTGGCAGAAGGTCGACGCCGACGGCAAGGTGGTCGCCACCGCGATGAGCGACGCCGACATCAAGCGATTCACGCAGCTGGTGCGCGATTCCATCGGGCTGCGCGACGACCGGGGCGACAAGCTCGAGCTGATCAACCAGGCCTTCAAGAGCCCCCTGGCCCTGGGTCCGGTCGAGGGGCCGCCCGTGTGGGAGAAGCCGTGGGTCGCCCAGGTCGCCAAGCAGGTCGTCGGCGCGGGGCTCACGCTGCTGGTCGCCTTCCTGGTGCTGCGGCCTCTCATGAAGACCCTGACGCGGCCGTCAGCGCGCCTCGCGGCGCCGGGCGAGGTCGGCGTACTCGCGGGCGACCGCGTGAGCCTGTCGGAGCAGGGCGACAGGCCGATCAAGCTCGCGCCGAGTTTCGAGCAGCAGATCGCGGCGGCGCGCACGCTGGTCGGACAGGATCCGCGCAAAGCCGCCCAGGTCGTGAAGGATTGGGTTGCCGCGGATGGCTGACAAGGCCGACGAACTCGCTGGTACGCAGCGCGCCGCGATCCTGCTGATGAGTCTCGGGGAGCAGGATGCCGCGAACGTGCTCAAGCAGCTCGATGCGCGCGAGGTGCAGCGCCTCGGCATCGCCATGGCCGAGCTCAAGGAGGTCTCGCGCCAGCAGATGAGCACCGTGCTCGACACCTTCATCGGCGTGGTCGACGGCAAGGCGAACATCGCCTCCGGCTCGCAGGATTACGTGCGGCGCGTGCTGACGCAGGCGGTCGGCAAGCAGAAGACCGACATGCTGCTCGACCGGATCGGCAACGGCCAGGCCGGTCAGGGCATCGAACAGCTCAAGTGGATGGAGGCCAAGGCGGTCGCGCAGATAATCGCCGCCGAGCATCCGCAGATCGGCGCCATCGTGCTGTCGCACCTGGAGCCGGAGCAGGCCGCCGCCATCCTGCCGTTGCTCACCGAGGAGATGCGCACCGACGTGCTGATGCGCATCGCGAGCCTGAGCGAGGTGCCGCAGTCGGCGCTGACCGAACTCGATCAACTGGTCGAGAAGCAGGCGAACGCCGCGCCGCCGGCGACCGTGCGGCGGGTCGGCGGCGCGCGCACCGTGGCGAACATCCTGAACGCCATGGAGCGCGACCAGAGCGGCGCGGAGCTCGGCCGCATCGAGAAGGCGGACGGCCAGATGCACCAGCAGATCAAGGACCTGCTGTTCGTGTTCGACAATCTCATGGACATCGACGACCGCGGCATCCAGGCGCTGCTGCGCGAGGTCGGCTCGGACGCGCTGGCGATCGCGCTGCGCGGTGCGGAGCCGGAGGTGCAGGACAAGATCCTGCGCAACATGTCGAAGCGCGCGGCGGAGATCCTGAAGGACGACATGGAGGTGCGCGGACCGGTCAAGCTCGCCGAGGTCGAGGCCGCTCAGAAGGAGATCGTCGCGGTCGCGCAGCGCCTGGCCGAGGAAGGCACCATCAGTCTCGGCGGCAAGGGCGGCGGCGACTTTGTCTGACGCGCGCGTCAACGGCGCCGCCGACGCCGCGCAGAAGTGGACGGCCCCCGACGTCGGCGGCGCCGCGGGCGGCAAGCCCATGCCGACGGTAACCGGGCTCGCCGATCTGCAGGAGGAGGCCTACCGCGAGGCCTTCGAGCAGGGTCTGGCGGAGGGCCGCGCGGCCGGGCACGCCGAGGCGCGTGTCCAGGTCGAGCGGCTGGCCGCCATGTTCTACGATCTCGCCAAGCCGTTCGAGGCGCTCGATGCCGAGGTCGAGCACGAGCTGCTCAGCCTCGCGATGGCCCTGGCGCGCCAGATCGTGCGCCGCGAACTGAAGACCGACCCGACGCAGATCATCGGCATCATCCGCGAGGCGATCGCCGCGCTGCCCGTGGCGGCCCGCGAGGTGCGGGTGCACCTGCACCCGGAGGACGCGGCCGTGGTGCGCCAGAGCCTCGCGCCGACGGAGGCCGAGCGGGCCTGGGTGATCGTCGAGGACCCGGTGATGGCGCGCGGCGGCTGCCAGGTGAACACCAGCACCTCGCGCATCGATGCGCGGCTGGAGACCCGGCTCGGCGCGATGCTGAGCGAGCTGCTGGGCACCGAGCGCCAGGCGCCGGCGACGCGCGGAGCCGGCGCGTGAGCGCGACCGCGGCCCGCTCGAAGCAATGGGCGCAGAGGCTCGTGGAGGCGCGCACGCGGGTCGCCGAGCGCACCGAGATCGTGGTCGAGGGGACCCTGAATCGCATGGTCGGCATGACCCTCGAGGCGGTGGGTTGCGAGGCCGCGGTCGGCGCGCGCTGCCTGGTCGACGCCGCCGACGGGCGGCAGATCGAGGCGGAGGTGGTCGGCTTCGCCGGCGACAAGCTGTTCCTCATGCCCACCGGCGAGATTCGCGGCATCAAGCCGGGTGCGCGCGTGATTCCCACGCGCCGCGAGGGTTTGCTGATGGCCGGCGACGGTCTGCTCGGGCGGGTGCTCGACGGTGCCGGGCGGCCGCTCGACGGCCTCGGTGACCTGCGCTGCAGCGACCGGATCTCCCTGACGGGCGAGCCCCTGAATCCGCTCATGCGCCGCGCGATCCGTGATCCGCTCGACGTGGGCGTGCGCTCCATCAACTCGCTGCTCGCCGTGGGCGGCGGCCAGCGCATCGGCCTGTTCGCGGGCTCGGGCGTCGGTAAGTCGGTGCTGCTCGGCATGATGACCCGCTACACCAAGGCGGACGTGACCGTGGTGGGTCTGATCGGAGAGCGCGGCCGCGAGGTGCAGGACTTCGTGAGCAACACCCTCGGCCCGGACGGCATGCGCCGCGCGGTGGTGGTGGCGACGCCGGCGGACAATCCGCCGCTCATGCGGCTGCACGGGGCATGGCTCGCCACCGCGATCGCCGAATATTTCCGCGACCGCGGCCTGAAGGTGCTGCTGTTGCTCGATTCGCTGACGCGCTTCGCGCAAGCGCAGCGCGAGATCGCCCTCGCCATCGGCGAGCCGCCGGCGACCAAGGGGTATCCGCCGTCGGTGTTCGCGCGCCTGCCTCAGCTGGTCGAGCGGGCCGGCAACAGCGATCGAGGGGTCGGGTCGATCACGGCCTTCTACACCGTGCTCGCCGAAGGCGACGATCAGAACGATCCGATCGCCGACGCCGCGCGCGCCATCCTGGACGGCCACATCGTGCTGTCGCGGCGGCTCGCCGAAAGCGGACTGTACCCGGCCATCGACATCGAAGCGTCGATCAGCCGCGCGATGCACCAGATCGCGACCCGCGAGCAACTGGAACTCGCGGCGCGCTTCAAGCAGGTCTATTCGACCTATCAACAGAACCGCGATCTGATCACGGTGGGGGCCTATCGCCGGGGCGCCGATCCGCGCGTGGATCTCTCCGTCGAACAGTGGCCGAAGATGCTGGATTTCCTGAGGCAGGACATGTACGAGCCCGTGGGGATCGAACACAGCTACGCGGATTTGAAACAACTCGTGACGCAGTTCTCGGCGCCGGCCGCGCCTCCCGGCCGATAGTGAACCCGGACATGATGAGATCCAAGCGCTTCGAACCGATCCAGGAAATCGCCGCGAACTCCGCGAACGATCTGAGCCGCACCATGGGCGAGGCCGCGAAGCGCGTCGCCGAGGTGGAGCGGCAGCTCGCCCAGCTGACCAGCTACCGCGACGAGTACCTGCGCAACTCGGGCGGCCAGCGTGGCGCCATGGATGCGGTGCGGCTGCAGAATTTCCGATCGTTCCTCGACCGGCTCGGATCGGCCATCCAGCAACAGGTGCAGACCGTGGAGTCGGCGCGGGCCGAGTACGAGCGGCGGCGCGGCCTGTGGAGCGAGAAGCGCGTCGAGGCGGAGTCCCTCGGCCGCGTGGTCGAGCGGCTGCGCCGCGAGGAGCGGCACGCCGCCGACCGCCGCGAGCAGCACGAGGGCGACGATGCGGCCCTGCGCATCGCACTAGCGAAGCTCGGCGAGCGCACCGGCGGCTACTGACCCTGCGTGGCACGCGGCTTGCACCCCTCGAGGGTATGAACGCCGCACCCCCCATTTCCGTATCCGTATCCCCGTCCGTGACCGCCCAGGCCGGCGCGTCCGCGGGCCCCGCGTCCCCATCGGCCGGCGGCGG
>JAJXZV010000329.1 GCA_021779875.1 Pseudomonadota bacterium | reverse complement strand
AACTGTGACGACGCTGGGGGAGGCCTTGCGCACCAGGGCCGCATAACCGTCATGCGCTTCGCCCGCCGTCGGCCGAAGCAGCACGCACGTGGCCGCGGCCAGCAGCCACAAGATCCGCGTCGGCCGCGAAATGGATGTGCGCATCGAGTCCCCTGGTTGGTTGCGATCCTGGTGGGACCAAGCCGCCTGCGAGTCTACACCAGGTGCCTCGGTCGACTCGCATTTGGGCCGCGATCCGCGGCCCATCGCGGCTCTGCGGTATAGTCATCGCGGGTGGTCGCCCGGCGCCATCCCGTGTCCACGGTTACGCAGAGGGTTCTCGCGCATGAAACGCCCATTTCACGCTCTGCTCGCGGCCTCGGTCGCCATGGCCGGCGTCGCCCTGGCCCAGACCGCGCCGGTCGCGCCGGCGGATCCGGCGGCGACGCGCCCGCCCATTCCGGCGACGCCGGGCCGCGTGCTCGATCTGGCCTGGCTCGGCAAGCTGGTGCGGGTCGCGGATCCGCAGATCGCACCGAACGGCCGCTCGCTGGTGGCCGTCGTGACGCACCCGGATTATGAGAACGACCTCAATGTCGCCGAGCTGGCGCAGGTCGATCTGACCTCCGGCGCCACGCGCATGCTCACCCAGGACCGCAAGAGCGTCGCGTTTCCGCGCTGGTCGCCGGGCGGGGACCGGATCGCATACCTTGCCGCCGACGAGGACAAGCGCAACCAGATCTTCCTGCTCGACCCGAACGACGGCAGCGTCACGCAGCTCACCCGCAGCCCCACGTCGATCCAGCAGTTCGCATGGCGGCCGGACGGCGGCGCGCTCGCCTTCGCGGCGGTCGACGAGGCCCCGAAGAAAACCGGAGCGGACCGGTTCGACGACGCCTTCGAGGTCGGTGACGGCAGTTTTCTCGACAAGGAAAAGGCGTTGCCCAGCCACCTGTGGCTCGTGCCCGCGGGCGGCGGCGAAGCCCGGCGGTTGACCGCCGGCGCTTGGTCGCTGCCGGTCGCCTTTCCCCCGGGCCCGCCCGCCTCGCCCATCGCCTTCACTCCCGATGGCGCCAAACTGATCTACGTGCGCCTGGAGAGCACTTACTCCGGGGATCGCCGCGATTCGTCCCTGCAGGCGCTCGATCTGGCGACCGGCCGGTCGGAACCCATCACCCGGCAAACCCGATACGTGTCGCATCCGGTTCCATCGCCGGACGGCACCCGCGTGGCGTACCTGTATCCACGCGATGGCGTGAGCCGCAATTACCGCGACGTCCACGTGGTGGAGGGGCTCGCCGGCAAGGGCGAGGGCGAGAACGTGACGCGCCTGATCGACCGCAACTTCTACCGTGCGCTGTGGATGCCCGACGGCCAGGCGATCCTCACCGGCGCCAACGACGCGACCACCGCCGGCCTGTGGCTGCAGCCGCTGCACGGCAAGGCGAAGCGGCTGGCGCTGCGCGACGTGACTCCCAGCACCGGCTACTGGCTCGACGCCAACGTGGGTCCGCGCGGCGAGATCGCCTTCGTCGGCACCGAGCCGAATCGGCCGGCCGAGATCTACGTGCTGGACAAGCCGACCTCCAAGCCCCGGCGAATCAGCAGTTTCAACGACGCTTTGCACGCGGTGCACTTCGGCCGAAGCGAAGTGCTCACCTGGCCGAGCCCCGACGGGCCTCCCAGGAACTGGATCGAGAACGGCATCTTGACCTATCCGCCGGACTACAAGCCGGGCAGGAAGCTGCCGCTGGTGCTGTACATCCACGGCGGCCCCGTCTCGAGCTCCAAGGACACCTTCAACGTGTTCGCGCAGCTGCTCGCCGCCCAGGGCTGGCTGGTATTCGAGCCAAATTACCGCGGCAGCGACGATGCCGGCAACGAATTCGCCCATGCCATCGTCGATGACTCCGGCGACGGTCCGGGACGCGACGTGCTCGCCGGGCTGGAGGCGGTCAAGGCGCGCGGCATCGTCGACCCCGAGAACATCGCGGTGACCGGCTGGAGCTACGGGGGCTTCATGACCACGTGGTTGATCGGCCACGCGTCCTTCTGGAAGGCGGCGGTCGCCGGCGCCCCGGTCACCAACCTGATCGATCAGTACACGCTGTCGGACCTGAACGTGGGGCGCGCGGACGCCATCGGCGGTTCACCCTACACCGGCGACTGGATGAGTCACTGGGTGGCGCAGTCGCCCATCACCTACTTCGACCACATGAGCACGCCGACGCTCATCCTGCAGGACACGGGCGATTATCGCGTGACCATCACCCAGGGCTATCAGCTCTTCCACGCGCTCAAGGATCGCGGCGTCGAGACGCGCTTCTATGCCTATCCGGTGGGCGGGCATTTCCCCGCCGACCCGGTGCGCGCGCGCGACGTGTATCGACGCTGGATCGATTGGCTCGACCGGTTCCTGCCGCACGGGTAGGGCGGGCCGGTCGGGCCTCAGAAGCCGATCGCCGGACCGGTCGCGCCCGCCGCCGATTGCTGCTCGAACAATACGTACACCGAGCGGCCGTAGAAGAACGGCATGCCCCAGGCGAATCCGGTGAACGTCCCTCCGTTCGGCCCGCCGAGCGTCGAGAAGGCCGACAGGATCTGGCCGGTGCCGAACAGCACCTGGGCATTGGCGACCGTGAACGACTGGGCCGCGGTCGTGCCGTTGGTGCCTTGGAGCAGTGCGTTCAATCCGAGCGAGGTCGCGGCGCCGCTGGCGGTCACCGGGCAGTAGTACGCCTGATCGGGACTCGGGCATACCGCGATCGAGGAGTCGTCGAACGAATAAGCCGGCGAACCCGTATCGATGACGCTGTTCGGCAGGGTTCGGCCGCCGAAGACGGTGGTGAGCGTCCCGGTGCCTGGATCGACCCCGAGGAACGTCGCGGCGGCGGGCACCGCGTTGTCGGCCTGGGTGTCGATCCCGAAGTACAGCGTTCCGCCCACGTTGGTGCTGCCGGTCGGCACGACCGGACCCAGGCTCACGATCGCGCCGTTGTTGTCGTTCGTCAGTGCGCCGATCGGGTTGGTCAGCTGCTGGGCGAGCGGCACCGCCGTCGACACGCAGCCCGACGCCGGGCAGGCATAGTAGGACGCCGTCTGCGGGCCCGCCGCGCAGTCCGCGCCGCAGTCGTGCAGGAAATTGCCCACTCCCAGGACGCCGTTGGCGGCGAATTGCGCGGACGTCGTCTGCTCGACGCCCGCACCCGAGCTGCAGGACGCGGGCGCGGCGCCGGCGGCCGCATCGCCGATCACGTGCACCGGCAAGCCGCTCACGGTGCGCGTACCGAGCCGCACGTCGGCCACCATCATCGATCCCCAGGCGTAGCCGCCGGCGTACTGCACGCACCGGCGCAGCGGCGCGCCGCCGAGGGTCTCCGGCGCGAGGGTCGCGGTGCCGCTCAACGCGCCGCTCAGGATCTGCAGGCCGACCGACCCGGTATCCACCTGCACGTGGTCGATCACCTGGCAGGCGGTGGTGCTCCCCGGCGAGCACAGCGTGATGGCCGCGTACAGCATGTTCACGGCGATCCGGTTCGCGAGCACCACGCCGAGCGGCCCTTCGTCGACGATCAGCGCGAGCGTGTTGGCGCGCGAGGCTCCGGGCGCCACGGTGATCGGGACCGGGGCGGCACTGAGCGCGGGAGCCACGTTGCTCACCGTCACGCTCGCCGAGCCGTTGGCGACCGCCGTCACCACGCCCGAGGCGCTTACGACCGCCACCGCCGGATTGCCCGCGACGAAGCGCAGGCCCGACGACAGGACCACCGTCGCCCCGCTCGATAAGGTGCCGACGACGGTGAGGGGGGTACTTTCGCCGACCTCGAGCGAGAGACTCGAAGGCACCACCGAAATGGCGGTCAGGGGCAGGATCGGCGTCGAGCCGGAGCCGCCGCTGCACGCGCAGATCGCGAGGAGTCCGCCGAGGCCGGCGGCGTTGCGCAGGAACGTGCTGATCATATGGCCCATGCTACTCCTAAACTGGGCGCCGCCGACGGGCTCGCCGTACGGGCTTTCACACGGGCCCCTTCGCGGTGATAATCAATCATTTACCCTGCCAGACCGGTTTGCGCTTGGCGAGGAACGCCTCCATCCCTTCGCGGAAATCCTGGCTCTGGTAGCAGGTCAGCACGAGCGCCTGCGCGTCGATGCGCGACAGCCGGCCGATGCGGTGCAGCGCCTCCTTGGTCACGCGCAGGGTGAGCGGCGCGTGCTCGGCGACGGTCCGCGCCATGGCCTCGGCGCGCGCCAGCAGCGCGGCCCGGTCGGGCAACACCTCGCTGACCAAGCCGATGGATCGGGCCTCCGGCGCCTCGATCAGGCGGGCGAGAAAGATCATCTCCTTGAGCCGCGCCGCACCGATCAGTCCGGCGAGGCGCGCGTAGTTCTCCATCGAGAGGCAGTTGCCGAGCGTGCGTGCGATCGGCAGACCGAAGCGCGCATCGGCGCTCGCGATCCGCAGATCGCAGACCGCGGCGATCGCCGCGCCGCCGCCGGTGCACGCGCCGCTGATCGCCGCGATGGTCGGCACCGGGCAGTCCTCGATCGCGCCGAGGGTCTGGTCGATCCGCCGTTCGTACGCGAGCGCATCCTCGGGAGTGGAAAACGTCCGGAACTGATGGATGTCGGTACCCGCCGCGAACGCCTGGTCGCCGGCGCCGCAGAGCACCAGGGCGCGCACGGAGTCCTGCGGCGCCTGCCGGCAGATCTGCGCGAGCGCGTCGTACATGGCGAAGGTCAGGGCATTGCGCGCCGCCGGACGATTGAACGTGACGTGGCCGATCCGGTCGCGAACCTCGTAGAGAATCTCGGCCTCGGTGCCCGCCGGCGGACTCATCGCGCCTCCCCGCCGCCCGGGCCCGCGGCGGCGAACGCCGCGCCCGAGTTCAGCAACGCCGCCACCTCGTCGACGGTGAAGCCGTGCTCGAGCAGCACTTCCGTCGTGTGCTGGCCGTAGACCGGGGCCGGGCGGCGAACTTCGCCGGGGGTGGCGGAGAACTTCACCGGCAGGCCGAGCGCCCGCACCTTTCCGGCAACCGAGTGCTCGGTCTCGACGACCATGTTGCGGGCCTTCACCTGGGGATCCGCCGCCATTTGCAGCACGTCGAGCACCGGCCCGGCGGGCACGCCGGCGCGCGCGAGCCTCTCCAGCCAGTCGGCGGAGGGACGGCTTCGAAAGATGGGCGCCAGCAGCCGCACCAGCGCCGGCAGATTGGCCATCCGATCGGCGTTGCGCATGAAGCGGGCGTCGGCCCCGAGGTCGGGGCGCTCCAGCACTTCGAGCAGGCGCCGCCAGTTGGCATCGTTCGCGGCGCCCACGGTGATCGGGTGATCGGCGGTGCGAAAGGCCTGATACGGGGCCATCAGCGGGTGTCCCGAGCCGAGCGGGCCGGGCGCCACGCCGGTGGCGAACCCGATCGCCGCGTGCCAGTACATGTGGGTGATGCCCGCTTCCAGCAAGGAGGTGTCCACCCACTGCCCCCGGCCCGTGCTCTGCCGATGGTGCAGGGCCGCCAGCGCGCCCATTGCCGCCAGCAATCCGGCGCTGATGTCGGCGATCGGCGGCCCCGCCTTG
>JAJXZV010000374.1 GCA_021779875.1 Pseudomonadota bacterium | reverse complement strand
GTGGGCGCCGCCGCGGCCGCCCATCCGCAGACGCACGCCTTCGGCGAATTCGTCGCCCGCCGCGTGGCGCCGCAGTTCGCCCTGGCGCAGGCGCGCGAACCCGCCGCGGCCTCGCCGTGAGCGGGTCGGAGGACGGCGAGCGGCCGCGGGCCGCGATGATCCTGGCGGCCGGGCGCGGCGAGCGGATGCGGCCGCTCACGGACCGGCTGCCGAAGCCGCTGCTCGAGGTGCGCGGCCAGACGCTGATCGAGCGCCACGTCGAGCGGCTGGTGCGCGCCGGCATCGAGCGCCTGGTGATCAATCTGGCCTGGCTCGGGTCCATGATCCAGGACCGTCTCGGCGACGGCTCGCGCTACGGGGCGAGGATCGCCTACAGCGTCGAGGAGCCGCGCGCGCTGGAGACCGCCGGCGGCATCTTCCGGGCGCTCGCCCTGCTCGGCGAGCGGCCGTTCGCCGTGGTGAACGGCGACGTCTTCACGGATTATCCCTTCGAGCGCCTGCGGCTCGGCGCGGCGCACGATGCGCACCTGGTGCTGGTGGCGAATCCGCCGCAGCATCCGCGGGGCGACTTCGGCCTCGCGGCGGGGCTGGCGGTGGCCGAGAGCGCACGGCTGCACACCTTCTCCGGAATCGCGGCGTATCGGGCGGCCTTCTTCGCCGGCTGCACCGACGGGGTGTTTCCGCTGAAGCCCTTGCTGCTGCGCTCGATGGCGGCGGGCCGATGCTCGGCGGAGCTGTACGCGGGATCCTGGGAGGACGTCGGCACGCCGCAGCGGCTCGAGGCCTTGAACGGCGGCGCTTTGCGCTAAGATGGTCGCATGGCGAAGAGCGGCGAGAAGTACCTGACGCCCCACGGTTTCACGGCGATCAAGGACGGCATCAAGCAGGGGGAGCCTGCCGGTGCGGCACTGCGCAAGCCTGCGTGGCTGCGCGCGCCCATGCCGGCCGGCGCGCGCTTCTCGGCCGTCAAGCACATCGTGCGTGATCACGCCCTGAGCACCGTCTGCGAGGAGGCGAAGTGCCCGAACATCGGCGAGTGCTGGAACGCCGGCACCGCCACCATCATGCTGATGGGCTCGGTGTGCACCCGCGCGTGCCGATTCTGCGCGGTGGACACCGGCAATCCGCGCGGCTGGCTCGATGCCGAGGAGCCGGAGAACGTCGCGCGATCGGTCGAGCTGATGGGCCTGACCTACGTGGTGCTCACCTCCGTGGACCGCGACGATCTGCCGGATGGCGGCGCGGCGCACTACGCCGCCGCGATCCGCGCGATCAAGCGCCGCACGCCCGGGACGGCGGTCGAGGCGCTCACGCCCGATTTCTCCGGCGCGGGCGACTGCGTGCGCGCGGTGGTCGATGCGGGCCCGGAGGTTTTCGCGCAGAACGTCGAGACGGTCGAGCGATTGACCCATCCGGTGCGCGATCCGCGCGCGGGCTACCGGCGCACCCTCGAGGTGCTCGCCGTCGCCAAGCGGCATCGGCCGGACCTGCTCACCAAGACCAGCCTGATGCTGGGCCTCGGCGAGAGCGACGAGGAGATCCTCGGCACCATGCGGGATCTGCGCGAGGTCCAGGTCGACATCCTGACGCTCGGCCAATACCTCAGGCCGACGCCGCACCACCTGCCGGTCGAACGCTTCGTGACCCCGGAATCGTTCGACCAGTACCGCGAGTGGGCCCTGCGGCTCGGCTTCCTCGAGTGCGTGTCCGGACCGCTGGTGCGCTCGAGCTACCGCGCCGAACGCGCGCTGGCGCGCAACAACGCGGGCCTCGACAACGCCGCGCTCGCGCGCCCCGCGCCGGACCGTCCGCCGGGCGGGGCATGACGCCCGCGCCGATCGTCCGGCATCTCGGCCTGGTCGATTACGAACCGACGTGGCGGGCGATGCAGAGATTCACGGAGGAGCGCGGCCCGTCGACTCCCGACGAGATCTGGTTCCTGGAACATCCGCCGGTGTTCACGCTGGGCTTGAACGCGCGCCGCGAGCACGTGCTGGCGCCGGGCGCCATTCCCGTGCTGCAGATCGACCGCGGCGGGCAGGTGACTTATCACGGCCCGGGACAGCTCGTCGTGTACCCGCTGCTCGACCTGCGGCGGCTGTCGCTCGGCGTGCGGCGGCTGGTCGAGGTGCTCGAGGGCGCGGTGGTCGCGTATGCGGCCGAGCAGGGCGTCGCGGCCCGCGGCTCGCGCGAGGCGCCGGGCGTGTACGTCGGCGCGGCGAAGCTCGCGAGCGTGGGCCTGAGGGTGCGCCGCGGCTCGAGCTATCACGGGCTCGCGCTCAACGTCTCGCTCGATCTCGAGCCCTTCGGGCGCATAGACGTGTGCGGTTATCGGGGCCTCGCGGTCACCCGGCTCGCGGACTTGTGCGCGGTTTCGGACTGCGCCGGCGCCGCGCGCGGGCTGCTGCCGCACCTGCTCGAAGGGCTCGGCTTCGGCCGTCGCGCTCAGAGCGCCATCAGCACCGCTTCGCAGGCGGTTAGTTCCCGGTAGATCGCGTCGAGCTGCTCGCGGCTGGTGGCGGTCACCGTGTAGGTGAGCGCCAGGAAGTTGCCGTCGCCGCTCGCACGCACGCGCACGCTCGATTCCTGCAGCGGGCCGGCGTGGCGCTCGATGATGGGCTGGGTGATCCGGCGCAGGTCCGCATCGTGGCGCCCCATGACCTTGATCGGGAACTCGAGCGGGAATTGCAGGACCGGCGGCTCGCTCACAGCGCCGGCGTCCCCGCGAGCTCGCGGATGTAGGCGAGGAACGCGGCGTGCATGCGCGCGTACCAGGGTCCGGGGCGGCCGCCGCCGACGGGCCGGCCGTCGAGCCGGGTGACCGGCAGCACGCCCCGGGTGGAGAAGGCCAGCCAGATCTCGTCCGCCTCGCGCAGCAGGGCCTCGGGAACGGCCTCGCTCGCGCTGGGCAGCCCCATGCGCGCGGCCAGCTCGGTCACCACGTCGCGGGTCGTGCCCGGCAGGATGTGCCGGCCGTTCGGCGGCGTGCGCAGGATGCCATCCTTGACGACGTGCACGGTGGTGGACGAGCCCTCGGTCAGGGCGCCGTCCTCGAGCAGGATGGTCTCGAACGCCCCGGCGTCCACGGCGAGCCGCTTCAGCAGCACGTTGGCGAGCAGCGCGGTGGACTTGATGTCGCGCCGCGCCCAGCGCGTGTCCTCGGCCGTGACCGCCGACACGCCTTCCTCGACCAGTTTGCCCGCGAGCGGCTCGAGCTCCGAGGCGTACGCGAACAGGGTGGGCCGCAGACCGTCGGGCCAGGAATGGCTGCGGCCGTGCTCGGCGCCGCGGGTGACCTGCAGGTAGAGATAGGCGTCGCCCGCGCCGTTGCGCGCCAGGAGGTCCGCGCAGACCGCGGCCCACTCGCCGTGCGACAGCGGCGGCGGCATGCGGATGCCGGCGAGGCTGCGATCCAGCCGGTGGAGGTGCTCGCGCAGCCGGAACGGCCGCCCGCCGTAGACCGGAATCACCTCGTACACCGCGTCGCCGAACAGGAAGGCCCGATCGAGCGGCGAGACCCGCGCCTGCTCGAGCGGCAGGCACGTCCCGTTCAGGTAGCAGATCGGCAGCGGCCGGCTCATGCGAGCCACAGCCGCACGGTGTCGACGAGGCTGCGCCACCAGCCGCCGGCCGGCACGGCCTTCAGCGGATGCAGCGGCTCGGTCGCGAGCGGCCGCCCGCCCACGGTGACGCGCAGCTCGCCGATGTCGGCGTTCGCAGCCAACGGCGCGATCAGGCGCGGGCGCAGATCCACCGAGGTCTTGACGTCCTTGGCCAGGTCGCGCGGCACGGTCACGTACAGATCGCCCTTGATGCCGACGTCGATGATGGGTTCCGCCCCCTTCCACACCGGCGTCGCGGCCAGCTTGGCGCCGCCGCGGGCCACGAGCTGCGTGTCGTAGAAGGTGAAGCCGTAATTGAGCAGCGCCGCGCTCGCGGCCTCACGCCCCTTGAAGGTGCCCGAGCCGAGCACCACGGACACGAGCCGCATGCCGGAGCGCAGCGAGGAGGTCACCAGGCAAAAGCCCGCCGACTCCGTGTGGCCGGTCTTCAGCCCGTCGACGGTGGGATCCTTCTCGAGCAGTCCGTTGCGGTTCTGCTGACGGATGCCGTTGTGCACGAATTCGTGCATCGAGAAGTATTTGTAATACTGCGGAAAGTCGCGGATCAGGGCGATCGCGAGCAGCGACATGTCGCGCGCCGTGGTGTAGTGCTGCGCGGCGGGCAGCCCGGTGCTGTTCTCGAAGTGCGATCCCACCATGCCGAGGCCCTGCGCCGCGGTGTTCATCATCTGGGCGAAGGTCTCCTCGGTGCCCGCGACCCGCTCGGCGAGCGCGATGGTGGCGTCGTTGCCCGACTGCACGATCATGCCGAGGATGAGCTGCTCGACCGACACCGGCTTGCCGAGCTCGATGAAGGTGCGCGAACCCTCGGAGCGCCAGGCGTGCTCGCTCACCACCACCGGCTCGTCGAGCTTGAGCTTGCCCGCCGCGAGCTGCTGGAACACGAGATAGGAGGTCATCAGCTTGGTCAGGCTCGCCGGCTCCATGCGCGCCGTCGCATCCTTCGCGGCCAAGGTCCGATCGGTGCGGTAATCGACCAGGATGTAGGCACGGGCATCGACCGCGGGCGGCGTGGGGATGGCGGAGGCGCCTGTGGCCGGGCTCTGCGCGGCGGCCGAGAACGACCAGATGGCGATGCAGCCGATCCAGGCCTGCTGGAAACGTGTCATGGTGGACGAGAACCTCGCTGGAAGAAGGCGCGTAGTCTAACGCGATCGGCGCGCGATCGTGGCGCATCGGCGCCGGGCCGGCCGGTCAATCCGGGGCGAGTCGCGCGTCGCGGATGCCGGTGCGCTCGAGCGCGGCGGCGACGCGGTCGAACTCGGCGACGTCGGCCACCGGCCCCACGCGCACGCGGTACAGGCGGCGTCCGGCCACCAGGTCGTCGCGCACCTGGATGTTGCCGTACCCGCCTTCGCGCAGGCGGGTCGCCAGCCGCTCGGCGTTCGACGGATCGGCGAACGCGCCTGCCTGGACGAACCAGGGAGGGTGCGCGGCGGCGGTCCGCGCGGCGGCGGTCTGCCCGGGGGCCGCCGGCTCGCCCGGATCCACGGCGCGCACCTCGACCATGGCGGTGCCGTTGCGCAGCA
The DNA here is from genome assembly GCA_021779875.1 of Pseudomonadota bacterium. Lineage (GTDB taxonomy): Bacteria > Pseudomonadota > Gammaproteobacteria > Steroidobacterales > Steroidobacteraceae > Bog-1198. The sequence goes on along the minus strand of JAJXZV010000374.1, from coordinate 423 downwards.
TGTCGAGCTTGGCCGCGGCCGTGTAGGACAAATCGATGATGCGGTTGCCGACGAACGGTCCGCGATCGTTGACCCGAACCACGCAGCTGCGGCCGTTCTGCAGATTGGTCACCCGCACGTAGGTGGGCAGGGGCAGGGTGCGGTGGGCCGCCGTCATGCCGTACATGTCGTAGGGCTCGCCGGTGGAGGTGCGCACCTCGTGGAAGCCCGGTCCGTACCAGGACGCGACGCCGCGCTCCACGTAACCCATGCTCGAGGACAGCACGTAGTAGCGCTTGCCGAACACGTCGTAGAACGGAGGATTGCCGAGATGGGCGCGCGGCTCGGCGCGCGGCACCGCGTCCGGAACCGACTCCGGCGCCGCCGGCGCGTTCGGCGCGTTCGGCGCGCTCGGCGGCACCACCGGACGCGCAGGCTCCGGAC
>JAJXZV010000249.1 GCA_021779875.1 Pseudomonadota bacterium | reverse complement strand
ATGATGGCCTTGAAGCCGCGGATGGTGTCCGCCAGCGGGACGATCTTGCCGTCCTGGCCGGTGAACACCTTCGCGACGTTGAACGGCTGCGACAGGAAGCGCTGGATCTTGCGCGCCCGGTACACCGTGAGCTTGTCCTCCTCCGACAGCTCGTCCATGCCGAGGATGGCGATGATGTCCTGCAACTCCTTGTAGCGCTGCAGGATGGACTGCACGCCGCGGGCCACGGTGTAGTGCTCCTCGCCGACCACCAGCGGGTCGAGCTGGCGGCTGGTCGAGTCGAGCGGGTCCACGGCCGGGTAGATGCCGAGCGCGGCGATCTGGCGCGAGAGCACGACGGTTGCGTCGAGGTGCGCGAAGGTGGTCGCGGGCGACGGGTCGGTCAGGTCGTCCGCGGGCACGTACACGGCCTGCACGGAGGTGATGGAGCCGGTCTTCGTGGAGGTGATGCGCTCCTGCAGGACGCCCATCTCCTCGGCGAGCGTCGGCTGGTAGCCCACGGCGGAGGGCATGCGGCCGAGCAGCGCCGACACTTCCGTGCCCGCCAGGGTGTAGCGGTAGATGTTGTCGATGAACATCAGCACGTCGCGGCCCTTGCCGTTGGCCTGCTTCTCGTCGCGGAAGTACTCGGCCATGGTCAGGCCGGTCAGCGCCACGCGCAACCGGTTGCCGGGCGGCTCGTTCATCTGGCCGTACACCATGGCCACCTTGTCGAGCACGCCCGAGTCCTTCATCTCGTGGTAGAAGTCGTTGCCCTCGCGGGTGCGCTCGCCGACGCCGGCGAACACCGAGAGGCCGGAGTGCTGCTTCGCGATGTTGTTGATCAGCTCGAGCATGTTCACGGTCTTACCGACGCCCGCGCCGCCGAACAAGCCGACCTTGCCGCCCTTGGCGAACGGAATCAGCAGGTCGATGACCTTGATGCCGGTGACCAGCAGCTCCTGGCCGCCGGTCTGCTCGTCGTAGGCCGGCGCCGGCCGGTGGATGGGCAGGTACTCGGTCGCCTTCACCGGGCCCGCCTCGTCCTGCGGCGTGCCGAGCACGTCCATGATGCGACCGAGCACGCCGGTGCCCACCGGCACCGAGATCGGCTTGCCCGTGTTGGTCACGGCGAGGCCGCGGCGCAGACCCTCCGAAGGGCCCATGGCGATCGTGCGCACGACGCCGTCGCCGAGCTGCTGCTGCACTTCCAGCGTGAGATTCACCTCGTCGAGCTTGAGCGCGTCGTAGACCTTCGGGATCGATTCGCGTGGGAACTCCACGTCGATGACCGCCCCGATGATTTGCACGATTTTTCCGCTGGCCATGGTAGGAAACCCTCTAAACTGCTGCAGCCCCGCCGACGATCTCCGACAGCTCGGTGGTGATCGCGGCCTGACGGGCCTTGTTGTAAATGAGTTGAAGCTCGCCGATCAGCTTGCCGGCGTTGTCGGAGGCGCTCTTCATCGCCACCATGCGCGCCGCCATCTCGCAGGCGACGTTCTCGACCGCGCCCTGATAGACCTGCGACTCGACGTAGCGCATCAGAACGCCGTCGAGCAGATCCGCGGCGCTCGGCTCGTAGATGTAGTCCCAGCGCTCCTGCAGGGCTTCGTCGGCCACCGCCTCGATCGGCAGGAGCTGCGACACCACGCTCTTCTGGCTCATGGTGTTGAGGAACAGGTTGTGCACCAGCACCAGGCGGTCGATGCCGCCGTCGCGGTACAGGTCGAGCATGACCTTGACCGTGCCGATGAGCTCGGCGACCTGCGGCCGGTCACCCAGGTGCGTGGCGGTCGCGGCGATCTCGACGCCCGAGAGGCGGCGGAAGAACTGCACGGCCTTGGTGCCGATCGGGCAGATTTTGACGGTCTCGCCCCGCGCCTGCGCGTCCTTGATGAGCGCGAGCGCGCCCTTGAACAGGTTGATGTTGAGCGAGCCGCACAGTCCCCGGTCCGTGCTGATGACGATGAGGCCGATCGCCTTCACCGGCCGCTCGACCAGGAACGGGTGCTTGTAGTCGGGGTTCGCGATGCGCAGGTGCCCCATGACCTTGCGGATCTTCTCCGCGTAGGGACGGGCCGCGCGCATGCGATCCTGCGCCTTGCGCATCTTGCTGGCGGCCACCATCTCCATGGCCTTGGTGATCTTCTGAGTATTCTTGATACTCGAGATCTTGCCCCGGATTTCCTTCGCGCCAGCCATGTCAGAGCGTCGCGAAGAATTCTTCGCAGGCCTTCTTCAGGCCGGCCTCGACGTCCTTGGAGAGGTCGGGCTTGTCGTTGATGCTCTTCAGGAGCGCGCCGTAGTTGGTGCGTGCGAAGGACTGCAGCGCCGCCTCGGCGTCGACCACCTTCTTGCGGTCCACCTTGTCGAAGAAGCCGCTGTTGGCGGCGTACAGCGACAGGGCCATCTCGGCGACCGACATGGGCGCGTACTGCTTCTGCTTCATGAGCTCGGTGACGCGCTGGCCGCGCTCGAGCTGCTTGCGGGTGGCCTCGTCGAGGTCGGAGGCGAACTGCGAGAAGGCCGCGAGCTCGCGAAACTGCGCGAGCGAGAGGCGGATGCCGCCGCCGAGCTTCTTGATGATGTTGGTCTGCGCGGCGCCGCCGACGCGCGACACGGAGATGCCGGCGTTGATGGCCGGCCGGATGCCGGCGTTGAACAGGTCCGATTCCAGGAAGATCTGGCCGTCGGTGATCGAGATCACGTTGGTGGGCACGAACGCCGTGACGTCGCCCGCCTGCGTCTCGATGATCGGCAGGCCCGTGAGGGAGCCCGTCTTGCCCTTGACCCGGCCGCCGCTCGCCTTCTCGACGTACTCCTCGTTCACGCGCGCGGAGCGCTCGAGCAGGCGCGAGTGCAGGTAGAACACGTCGCCCGGGTAGGCTTCGCGGCCCGGCGGGCGGCGCAGCAGCAGCGAGATCTGCCGGTAGGCGACCGCCTGCTTGGACAGGTCGTCGTAGACGATGAGCGCGTCCTCGCCGTTGTCCATGAAGAACTCGCCCATGGCGCAGCCGGCGTACGGCGCGAGGTACTGCATGGCGGCGGGTGAGGAGGCGGAGGCCGCGACCACGATGGTGTGGGCGAGCGCGCCGTGCTCCTCGAGCTTGCGCACGACGTTCGCGATCGAGCTCTGCTTCTGGCCGATCGCGACGTAGATGCACTTCACGCCGGTGGTCTTCTGATTGATGATGGTGTCGACCGCGACGGCGGTCTTGCCGGTCTGGCGGTCGCCGATGATCAGCTCGCGCTGGCCGCGGCCGATCGGCACCATCGAGTCGATGGCCTTCAGGCCGGTCTGCACGGGCTGCGACACGCTCTTGCGGAAGATCACGCCCGGGGCGACGCGCTCGAGCGGCGCCTTGGCGGCGGCGTTGATGGCGCCCTTGCCGTCGATCGGGTTGCCGAGCGCGTCGACCACGCGCCCCAGCAGCTGCGGGCCGACCGGCACCTCGAGGATGCGGCCGGTGGTCTTCACCGTGTCGCCCTCGACGATGCCCTTGTAGTCGCCCAGCACCACGGCGCCCACCGAGTCCTGCTCGAGGTTCAGCGCCAGGCCGAAGGTGCTGCCGGAGAACTGCAGCATCTCGCCGTAGCGCGCGTCGCCCAAGCCGTGGATGCGCACGATGCCGTCGGTCACGCTGACCACGGTACCCATGTTGCGGTCCTCGGTGCCCGACTTGAACTGCTCGATGCGCGCCTTGATCAGGTCGCTGATCTCAGATGCCTTGATGGACATGGTTAGCGTTTCCTACATTCAACTGCTTAATTCGGTGGCCAATCGCTCGAGGCGCCCCTTGAGGGACCCGTCGATGACCAGATCGCCCGCCTGGATGACCGCCCCGCCGATCAGCGCCGGATCGACGGCGGTGCTCAGGCGGACGTTGCGCTTGAAGCGGGTCTTCAAGGAGGCGGCGAGCTTGGCGCGCTGCGCCTCGTCGAGCACGGCCGCCGTGGTCACGTGCACGTCGAGCTCGTTCTCGTGCTCGAGCCGCAGGGCATCGTATTGCGCCGCGATCTGGGGCAGCACGTCGAGCCGCTTGTTCTCGGCGAGCAAGCGCACGAAGTTGCGCCACTGACCGTCGACGGCGTCGCCGCCGAGCCCGGCGAACACACCGACGAGGTCGTCGGTGCGCAGCTTCGGGTCCGCGAACATCGCGGCGACCTTCGGCTCGGCGGCCAGGGCGGCCGCGGCGGCGGTGGCCCGGCCCCAGTCGGCGAGCGACTTCGAGTCGCGCGCCGCCATGAAGGCCGCCTTCGCATACGGACGGGCGATCGTGGCCGCTTCAGCCATTCACGAGCTCCAGCTCGAGCTTGTCGAGGAGCGAGGCGTGGGATTTCGCGTCGATCTCCCGCTCGAGCAGCTGCGCGGCGCCCCGGACGGCGAGCGTGGCGACCTGCTTGCGCAGGCCCTCGCGCGCGCGTGTCGTGTCGAGCGCGATCTCCTCGTGCGCCTGGGTGACGATGCGCCGGCTCTCGGCCTGGGCGGCACCCTTCGCTTCCTCGACGATCTCGGCGGCGCGCTTGCCGGCCTGATCGACGATCTGCACGGCCTTGTCGCGAGCCTCGCGGATGATCTGCTGCGCCTTGAGCTGCGCCTCCTCCAGATCCTTCTGCGCGCGGCTGCCGGCGGCGAGGCCCTCGGCGATCTTCTTCTGCCGCGCCTCGATCGCCGCCATGAGCGGCGGCCACAAATAGCGCATGACGACCAGGGCCACCGCGAAGAACGCGAGACCCTGGATGATCAGCGTGACTGCGATATCCATGCTTCAGGTGCTCCTAGGCCGAAACGTCCTTACTTCGCGATCTGCGCCAGGAACGGATTCGAGAAGATCAGCAGCAGCGCGATGGCGACGCCGATGATCGGCACCGCGTCGAGCAAGCCGGCGACGATGAACATCTTGGTCTGCAGCATCGGGGTGAGTTCGGGCTGGCGAGCCGAGCCCTCGAGGAACTTGCCGCCGAGCAGCGCGAAGCCGATGGCGGTGCCGAGGGCGCCGAGGCCGATCAGCAGGCCCACCGCCAGCAGGGTGTAGCTCATCACTTGAGCGGTTTGAACTGCATTTCCCATCTCTATCTCTCCAAGGGTCTTGAGGGTCGGTTGGTCGAAATCGTCAGTGCTTTTCCGCGGCCATGCTGAGGTACACGATGGTCAGCATGCCGAAGATGAATGCCTGCAATGTGATGATCAGGATGTGGAACAGGGTCCAGACCACGTCGGCGACGAGCTGGATCAGGCCCCAGCCGTAGGTCGAGAAGTGGGCGAAGGAGGACTCGAGGGTCAGGCCCGCGATCAGCACGAAGATCAGCTCGCCGGCATACATGTTGCCGAACAACCGCAGGCTCAAGGACAGCGGCCGGACCGCCTCCTCGATGAGCCGCAGCAGCAGGTTGGGCGGCGCGGTGAGGATCTTACCGATCACGCCGTGCGCGTGGAACGGCGCCGTGAACCACTCGGAGAAGAATCCGACCAGGCCCTTCTCGCTGATGCCGATGTACCAGATCAGGAAGAACACCGTGATGGACATGCCGAGCGTGGTGTTAATGTCGGCGGTGGCGACCACGCGCAGGTGCTCGACGCCCATGCCCTGCGCGGCCCAGGGGAGG
>JAJXZV010000410.1 GCA_021779875.1 Pseudomonadota bacterium | reverse complement strand
GAGCGTGCGGCCGTCGCGCGCCCCGTAGTCGAGGTCGGCGCCGCGGGCGCCGGCCGGCGCCGGCGACGCGGTGGCGTCGGCGCGCACGCACTCGGGACATGCGATCAGGGGCGCCGCCTGCTGCAGCACCTTGCCGTCGGCATCCTCGACCCGGTCGAGGTAGTACGGCGTGACGCGGAAGCCGCCGTTCGCGAACGTGGCGTAGCCGGCCGCCATCTGCAGCGGGCTCAGCTCCGCGGTGCCGAGCGCCATGGTCATGTCGTCCGGCACCTCGGATTTCCCGAAGCCGAAGCGGGTCACGTAGTCGCGCGCGTATTCGACCCCGATGTCGCGCAGCAGCCGGATGGTGACGAGGTTGCGCGAGTGCGCCAGCGCCTCGCGCAGGCGCATCGGGCCGTAGAAGTCGCCTTCGTTGTCCTTCGGCCGCCAGGCCTGCTCGGAGCCGGTGTCGTCGAGCACGATGGGCGCATCGAGCAGCACGCTCGCCGGGGTGAAGCCCTTGTCGAAGGCGGCCGCGTAGATGAAGGGCTTGAAGCTCGAGCCCGGCTGGCGGCGCGCCTGGGTGACGCGGTTGAACTTGCTGCGGGCGAAGTCGAAGCCCCCGACCAGCGCGACCACGGCGCCGTCGCGCGGGTCGAGCGACACCAGCGCACTCTGCGCCTCGGGGACCTGCACCAGCTGCAGCTTGTCGGCGCTCGCGCCCACGGTGTAGACGACCTCGGCGCGCTTGAGCACGTCGGCGGCCTGCTGCGGGGCGCGATCGACGCCGCCGTCGGGCAGTTCGCGCCGCGCCCAGGACAGCCGGTCCCAGGGCAGGTTCATGGCGCCCAAGCCCTTGACGTACAGGCGCGCGCTGCGCGCATCGACCCGCAGCACCGCCGCCGGGCGCAGCCCGCCGATCACCGGGAAGCCCTCCAGGGCGGCGTCCAGGGTCTCGGGCGAGCCGAGCGCCGAGGGATCGAGTTTCGCGGTGGCGCCGCGCCAGCCGTGGCGCCGGTCGTACTCGAGCAGGCCGGTGCGCAGCGCCACCGTCGCCGCGGTCTGCAAGCGCGAATCGAGCGTGGTGTAGACGCGGTACCCGGCGGTGTAGATGGCCTCGCCGTACTTGGCCTGCATATCGGCGCGCACCATCTCGGCCACGTAGGGCGCGTCGACCTCGATGGCCGGGCCATGCAGGCGCGACTCCATGGGCACGGCCTTGGCGGCGTCGTAATCGGCGCGCGTGATGTAGCCGAGATCGAGCATCCGGCCGAGCACGTGCGCGCGGCGCACGGTCGCGGCCTGGGGATTGGCCACGGGGTTGATCGTGGAGGGCGCCGTCGGCAGTCCCGCCAGCGTGGCGATCTCGGCGAGGTTCAGCTGCTCGAGGCTCTTGCCGAAGTACACCTCGGCGGCGGCGCCGACGCCGTAGGCGCGCTGGCCCAGGAAGATCTTGTTCACGTAGAGGGAAAAGATCTCCTCCTTGGTGAACTCGGCCTCCATCAGCAGGGAGATGTAGATCTCGCTGATCTTGCGCTTCATGTCGCGGCGCGGGCTCAGGAACATGTCGCGCGCCACCTGCATGGTGATGGTGCTCGCGCCCTGCCGGATGCCGCCGGCGCGCGCGTTGGCGAGCGCGGCGCGCAGGATGCCCTGCCAGTCGACGCCGTGGTGCTTGAAGAAGCGGTCGTCCTCCGTGGCCAGGAATGCCTGGATCAGCAGCGGCGGCAGCTGCTCGTAGCGCACCGGGATGCGCCGCTGCTCGCCGAGCGAGGCCATCAGGCGCCCGTCGCGCGTGTAGATGCGCAGCGGCACCTGCAGCCGCACGTCCCGGAGGCTCTCCACGTCCGGCAGGGAGGGCCGCAGGTACACGTAGGCGCAGGCATTGGCGAACACGGCCGCCAGGGCGAGCGCGGCCAGCGAGACAAATATGCGGGATATGAGAACCAGGTAACGTTTGGGCACAGAAAACCGTTCTAACTTATTGCTCGAGCGGGATGGCGCATGCATATTACCGCTGCTTCTTGGGGCAAACTCATCGAAAGGTGAGGACGCAAAGCCACCGGTCCTTCATGCGGGCGCAGCACGCCCGGGGATAGCGGGGTTGCCAGACCAGAACCAACCAGTCGCCGGCCGCGGACGTTCCGCGCGGCGCGCCAGAGGTCTGAACGGATGAGCCGACACCCGACATCGCACGCCGCAGGGCCCCTCCTGGCGCCCCGCACGGCCCATCGACCCCCTTGGATCGCATTTATCGTGAGTAGTTTCACGGTCCATTTAACAGTTTCTTGCTAAGTTTTAACTCAATAGCTAATCTCATTCACCAGTTTCGACCTCCAAGATACTGACCGGAAAAGGAAAAAGTTTGTGTGGTCGTTCGCTAAGAGACATCGTCCGTTAATCGGACTTGACATAACCACCTCGTCGGTGAAGCTCATCGAGCTCACGATGTCGGGCGGGCAGTACCGTGTCGAGTCGTATGCGGCCGAGCCCACGCCGCACAACGCCATCAACGAGAAGGCCATCGTCGACGCCGAAGCCGTCGGCGAGGCGATCCGGCGCGCGGTGAAGCGCTCGGGCGCCAAGAGCCGGCTCGCGGCCATCGCGATCAGCGGCGACGCCGCGATCACCAAGGTCATCCAGATGCCGAAGAACCTCGGCGAGAACGAGCTCGAGGGCCAGGTCGAGCTGCAGGCCGACCAATACATCCCCTTCCCCATGGAAGAAGTGAGCTACGACTTCCAGGTGATCGGGCCGTCCGAGAAGGATCCGGACATGCTCGACGTGCTGCTGGTGGCGACCCGCACCGAGAACGTCGAGCAGCGGCAGGCGGCCGTACAGGCCTCGGGCCTCACCGCGCACATCGTCGACGTGGAGGCCTTCGCGCTCGAGAACGCCTGCACGCTGATGCGCCACCAGATGCCCGACGGCGGCATGGACCGCACCGTCGCCGTGGTCGACTTCGGTGCGAGCAGCACCACGTTCAGCGTGCTCAAGGACATGAAGGTCGTGTACACGCGCGACTTCGCCTTCGGCGGCCAGCAGCTCACCGAGGAGATCATGCGCACCTACGGGCTGACCATGGAGGAGGCGGGCCGCGCCAAGAAGGAAGGCGGGCTGCCGAGCAACTACCAGCCCGAGGTGCTCGATCCGTTCATCGACGACATGACCCAGCAGGTCAGCCGCTCGCTGCAGTTCTACCTCGCCTCGGGCAGCGGCCGTTCGCAGCCCGACCAGATGCTGATCTGCGGCGGCTGCGCCAACATCCCGGGCGTCGCCGAGGTGATCTCCAGCCGCGTCGGCGTGCCGGCCGAGCGGGGCGATCCTCTCGGCAACATGAAGATCTCCTCGAAAGCCAAGGCGCTCGGCGTCGGCCGCGACGCGACCGCCCTGCTCACCGCGTGCGGCCTCGCGCTGCGCAGCTTCGATTAAAGGCCCGCCATGCCCCGCATCAACCTACTGCCCTGGCGCGACCAGCAGCGAAAGATCCGGCGCCGCGAATTCGGCGTCGCCGCCGGCGGCGCGGTGATCGCCGCGATCGTGTTCGCGCTCGGCGGCAAGCTGGTCTACTCGAGCTGGATCGACGCGCAGACCGAGAAGAACAACCTGCTGAAGAAGGAGATCGTGAAGCTCGACGCGCAGATCGCCGACATCCAGGATCTCGAGACCCGCAAGCAGCGCCTGGTCGCCCGCATGGAGATCATCGAGAAGCTGCAGCGCAGCCGTCCCGAGATCGTGCACCTGTTCGACGAACTGGTGAAGACGGTGCCCGACGGCGTGTACCTGACCCAGATCAAGCAGACCGGCCGCAAGCTCGAGCTCCACGGAATCGCCCAGTCGAGCACGCGCGTGTCGACGTTCATGCGCAACATCGACGGCTCCGTGTGGATGGACAATCCGGTGCTGCAGGTGGTCGAGGCCTCCAAGGACTCCGCGACCGGCGGCTCGAAGTTCACGCTGTTCACGGACACGGTGGGCGTCGATCTCGAGAACAGCGGTGCGACCACCGTGAAGAAGGTGGCCTCGAAATGAACCTGATCGAACAACTGAAGACCCTCGATCCGCGCGATCCAGGCCGCTGGCCGGTGGCGATCCGCATATTCTTCGTGGGCCTGATCTTCCTGTTCTGCACGGCGGTCGCCTGGTACGTACTGGTGTGGAACGAGGACCGGCCGGTGCTGCAGAAGGCCGAATCGGACGAGGCGGACCTGCGCCAGCAATTCGCGACCAAGCAGCAGCGCGCGGCGAACCTGGACGCGTACCGTGCGCAGATCACGGAGATGGAACGCACCTTCGGGGCGATGTTGCGCCAGCTGCCGGGCAAGACCGAGGTGCCGAACCTGCTGGTCGACATCTCGCAGACCGGGCTCGCCGCGGGTCTGCAGGAGAAGCTGTTCGAGCCGGGCAGCGAGCGCAGCAAGGGCTTCTACGCGGAGCTGCCGATCAAGATCCGGCTGGTGGGCAGCTACCACGAGTTCGGCGCGTTCGTCAGCGGCATCGCCGCGCTGCCGCGCATCGTGACCCTGCACGACATCCAGATCTCGCCCTCGAGCGACAAGGGCGCCTACGACAACCTGGTCATGGACGTGACCGCCAAGACCTACCGCTACATCGAGGACGAGGGCGGCGCGGGCGGCGACAAGAAGAAGACGGGGGGCAAGAAGTGAGCAAATCCCCGTGGACCCGCCCGATCGCCGCGGGCCTCGCCGTGTGCCTGCTGGCCGCCGGCTGCTCGAGCGGCCAGTCGGACCTTCAGAAGTGGATCGCCGAGACCAAGAAGAAGCCCGGCGGACGCATCAAGCCGCTGCCGGAGGTCAAGCCGTACGAGACTTACGCCTACTCGGCCGCCAACCTGCGCTCGCCATTCCAGCCGCAGGGGCCGAGCAGCGCGAACGGCCAGGCGGCGGCTCGCCGCAGCGAGCGGCGCAACCGTGAATTCCTGGAGAACTTCCCGCTCGACACCCTCAGGATGGTCGGCACGCTCAAGGTGGCCGGCACCCTCTATGGGCTCGTGAAATCCAAGGACGGGTTGGTGCACAAGGTGCAACCGGGCAATTACCTGGGTCAGAACGACGGCAAGATCACGCAAATCAGTGGCAGCAAGATCAGCCTGATCGAGATCATCCCCGATGGTCTCGGCGGCTACATCGAGCGACCGGCTTCGTTGGCGCTGGCCGACTGAAGCCACTAGGGAGAACGTAGGATGAGCAATTTTCAGGTAGGAAGGGCGTTGTTCGCGGCTCTGGCGCTCGCGGTTGCGCTGCCCTTGGGCTCGCGCGCCGCCACGCCGGTCAAGCTCGAGAGCCTCGACGTGCAGACCGTGGAGGGGCAGCAGGTGCAGCTGAAGCTCCACCTGAGCGGCCCGGCGCCGCAGCCCCTGCCGTTCACCATCGACAAGCCCGCGCGCATCGCCTTCGACCTGCCGAACACCACGCTCGCGCTGGCGTCGCGGCGCATCGACGTGCGCTCCGCCGGCGTCGACACCGTCCTGGCCGCCGAGGCCAACGGCCGCACGCGCGTGGTGGTCGACGTCGAATCCCTGATGCCCTACACCACCAAGGTCGAGGGCAACGACATCCTCGTGACCATCGGCGGCCGGGTGGCCGCGGCC
>JAJXZV010000062.1 GCA_021779875.1 Pseudomonadota bacterium | reverse complement strand
AAGGAAGAGGTCATCAACGAGGCGACGATCCGCGGCGTCTTCAGCAACAATTTCCAGATCACCGGGATCAACCCGATCGAGGGGCGCGAGCTCGCGCTGCTGCTGCGCGCCGGCGGCCTCGCCGCGCCGCTCGCCGCGGTCGAGGAGCGGGCCATCGGGCCGAGCCTGGGCCAGGACAACATCAACAAGGGCATCCACGCCATGGTGTTCGGCACCCTGGCAGCGTTCCTCTTCATGGCGATCTACTACAAGGCGTTCGGCCTGATCGCCGACGCCGTGCTGTCCGCGAACGTGATCCTGCTCACGGCGCTGCTGTCGCTGGTGGGCGCCGCGCTCACCCTGCCGGGCATCGCCGCCGTGGTGCTCACGGTCGGCATGGCGGTGGACGCGAACATCCTGATCTACGAGCGCATCCGCGAGGAACTGCGCAACGGCGTGTCGCCGCGCGCGGCCATCACGGCCGGATTCGATCGGGCGTTCTCGGCCATCGCCGACTCGAACGTCACGGCGCTGATCGCGGGTCTGGTTCTGTGGTTGTTCGGCACCGGCGCCGTGCGCGGTTTCGCGGTGGTGCTGGTGCTCGGCATCGCCACTTCGATGTTCACCTCGCTGATGGGCAGCCGGGCCCTGGTCCAGGTCGTCTACGGCGGCCGGCGCAAGGTCGAGCGGTTGTCCATCTAGGGGCTCGTTGCACATGGAATTCTTTCACAAGGTGACCCGTTTCCCGTTCATGAGCACCCGCCGGGTGTGGTACGGGCTGTCGGCGGTGCTGATCATCGGGTCGCTCGTGCTCGTGGGCATCCACGGCCTGAATCTCGGCGTGGACTTCACCGGCGGCGTGGTGGTCGAGGTGAATTTCCCGCAGGCCCCGAACATCGAGCGGCTGCGCGACGCGCTCGCCAAGGCCGGGGTCGCCGACGCCCAGGTCCAGGCCTTCGGCAGTTCGCGCGACATCCGCGTGCGCCTGCCGCCGGATCCGAGCGCCAAGGGCGAGCAGATCGGTGCGCGCATCCTCGCGGTCTTCGCGTCGGTCGATCCGGAGGCGAAACTGCAGAGCACCGAGGTGGTCGGTCCGCAGGTGGGCCAGGAGCTGTTCGTGAAGGGCGCGTGGGCGCTCGCCGCGACCCTGGTGCTGATCGCGATCTACGTGCTGCTGCGTTTCACGCCGAAGCTCGCGGCCGGCGCGATCTTCGCCGTGCTGCACGACCCGATCTGCGTGCTCGGCTTCTTCGCGGCGACCGGGATGACCTTCGATCTGACGGCCATCTCCGCCATCCTCGCGGTGATCGGCTATTCGCTGAACGACACGGTCATCGTGTTCGACCGGGTGCGCGAGCGCGCGCGTTCGGCCCGCCGGCTCACCATCGCCCAGGTCATCGACGAGTCGATCAACCAGACGCTGTCGCGGACCTTGATGACCAAGCTCGTCACCCTCCTGGTGGTGGTCGCGCTGCTGGTGTTCGGCGGCGAGACCCTGCACGGCTTCTCCGCGGCGCTGGTGATCGGCATCATCGCCGGCACCTACTCCTCGATCTACGTGTCGGCGGCGCTCGCGCTCGATCTCGGTCTGCGCACCGACGATCTGCTCGAGCGCAAGCTCACCAAGCCCGAAGAGGTCGACGGACTGCCCTAGGGCGACCCGGCGCGGCCGCGACCCGAAGCGGCCGCGCTTGTTCCTGGCCGGGCACGCCAGTAGAGTGCGGGCACCCCCAACCTAATTCGGGTGCACAATGAACATGAAAGGGATGCTCGCGACCAAGCCGATCGCCGAATACCAGGCGGAGGCGGCTGGTAAGCACCTGGTCCGGGCGCTCGGCATACCGGCGCTGATCGCCTTCGGGATCGGCGGCATCATCGGCACCGGCATCTTCGTGCTCACCGGGCTCGCCGCCGCCCAGCATGCGGGACCCGCCATCGTCATCTCGTTCGTGATCGCCGGCTTGGGCTGCATGTTCGCCGGGCTGTGCTATTCGGAATTCGCGGCGATGGTGCCGGTCGCCGGCAGCGCCTACGCCTACAGCTACGCGACGCTCGGCGAGTTCATCGCCTGGTTCGTGGGCTGGAACCTGATCCTCGAGTACATGGTGGCCTGCTCGACGGTCGCGGTGGGCTGGAGCCGGTATTTCGTCAAGCTGCTGGAGCACTACGGCATCAACTTCATCCCCCCGTGGCTGTCGTCCGCGCCCTTCGAGGCCACCGCGACCGGCGCCGTGCAGGCTACCGGCGCGCTGGTCAATCTGCCGGCGATCGGCATCATCGCCGTCACCACCGCCCTCTGCTACAAGGGGATCAAGGAATCCGCGATGGTCAACACGGTCATCGTGGCGATCAAGGTCAGCATCGTGATCGCGGTGATCGCCTTCGGCGCCGCCTACGTGACGCCCTCGTACTGGCATCCGTACATCCCGGCCAACACGGGCACCTATGGCGAATTCGGCTGGAGCGGCATCCTGCAGGCCTCGGCCATCATCTTCTTCGCCTACATCGGCTTCGATGGCGTCTCGACGGTGGCGCAGGAGGCCAAGGACCCGCAGCGGGGCATGCCGATCGGCATGCTCGGGAGCCTCGCGATCTGCACGCTGCTGTACATCCTGATGTCGGCGGTGCTCACCGGCCTGGTGCCGTTCAAGGGCTTGAACGACGCGGCGCCGGTCGCGGTGGCGCTCGAGGCGCACCCGCAGCTCGCCTGGCTGTCGAGCTGGGTGATCTGGGGCGCGCTGTTCGGACTCACCTCGGTGATCATCACCATGATCATCCCGCAGGCGCGCATCTGGCTGACCATGTCGAACGACGGGCTGCTCTGGAAGTTCCTGGGCAAGGTGCACCCGACCTATCGCACGCCGCACATCTCGACGCTCATCACCGGCATCCTCGCCGGCGCCCTCGCGGGGCTCCTGCCGATCGACATCCTGGGCGAGCTCGTGTCCATCGGCACGCTGATCGCGTTCATCGTGGTGTGCATCGGCGTGCTGGTGCTGCGCTACACGCGGCCGGACCTGCACCGCCCGTTCCGGGTGCGGGGCATCTGGTTCGTGTCGATCATGGGCGTGCTGTTCTGCTCCGGCATGGCGTATTCGCTGCCGCGCGGAACCTGGATCCGGCTGGTGCTGTGGAGCGCGCTCGGGATCCTGCTGTACTTCGGCTACGGCTACAAGCACAGCCGGCTGCGCACCGCCGCCGCGCGCCGCCGGCCCGCGCGGGCGCGCCGAAGGCGCGGGTCCGACTCAGGCGCGCAGCGCCTCGGGGGTCAGCGGGCCGATCAGCTCGAGCAGGCCGGCATAGACCTTGGGATTGCCGGCGACGACGTTCGGCCCGAGTTCGTAGTCCCCGCCCGAGGGCGTGCCGACCCGGCCGCCGGCCTCGCGGATCAACAGCACCCCGGCCGCGGTGTCCCACGGCTGCAGATTGAACTCCCAGAAGCCGTCGGTGCGTCCGGCCGCGACGTACGCGAGATCCAGCGATGCCGAGCCCGGACGGCGCACGCCGGCGGCCGTCGCCATCACCGCCTTGAGCATGGCGAGGTACGGATCGACGTGCGCCGGATCCATGCGGTAGGGAAACCCGGTGCCGATCAGGGAGCCTTCGAGCGTGCGCTGGGAGCTGACGCGGATCCGCTTGCCGTCGAGCTGGGCGCCGCCGCCGCGGTCGGCCGTGAACAGCTCCTGGCGCATCGGGTCGTAGATCACAGCGCATTCCAGCCGGTTCTTGTGCCGCAGGGCGATCGACACCGAGAACTGCGGGAACCCGTGCAGGAAATTCGTGGTGCCGTCGAGCGGATCGACGATCCACAGGTACTCGGAGTCCCCGGTCCGTCCGCTCTCCTCGCCGAGCACGGCGTGCCCGGGGTAGCTGCGCCGGATGGTGGCGATGATGTCGGCCTCGGCCTTGCGGTCGACGTCGGTGACGAAGTCGTTGCGGCCCTTCGAGTCGACCTTCAGGGAATCGAGCTTCGCGAGGCTGCGTACGATCAGGTCGCCGGCGCGGCGGGCGGCACGCACGCCGATATTGAGCAGTGGTTGCATAGGGTGGCGCTAGAATAGCAGAGCATGACCGATCTCGTTCGCATCGTCCTGATCGACCCCAGCCATCCGGGAAACATAGGGTCGGTGGCGCGCGCGATGAAGAACATGGCGCTCGAGGATCTGACGCTGGTGCGGCCGCGCGCCTTCCCGCACCCCGAGGCCGACGCGCTCGCGGCCGGAGCCGACGACGTGCTCGCGCGCGCGCGGGTCGTCTCGAGCGTGCAGGAGGCGGTGGCGGACTGCGGCTTCATCGCCGGCACCACCTCGCGGCCGCGCTCGTACACCTGGGAGTTCCAGACGCCGCGCGACCTGGCCGCGCAAGTCGCGGCGCTGCCCCCGGCCAACCGCGCCGCCCTGTTGTTCGGCTCCGAGCGCTACGGCCTTTCCAGCGAGGATCTGGAGGTGTGCAACGTGCTGGTGCGCATACCGGCGAATCCCGCGTATTGCTCGCTCAATCTCGCCATGTCGGTGCAGCTGCTGTCCTACGAGTTGCTGCTCGCGCGCGAGCAGCCGCACTCGCACACGCAGCTCGAGATGCCGCTCGCCGAGTCGGGCGACCTCGAGCACTTCTACCGGCACCTGTGGCGGGTGCTCCAGGAGGTCGAGTTCGAGGATCGCACGGGATATCTCATGGAACGGCTGCGGCGCCTGTTCAACCGGGCGCGGCTCGACAAGAACGAGCTGAACATCCTGCGCGGCATCTTGAGCGCCGTGCAGGGCCGGCGCGGATGAGCGCGGCCGGCGCGCCGGTGTATCTCGACTACGCGGCGACCACGCCGGTCGATCCGCGCGTCGCGGCGCGCATGGCCGGGTGCCTGACGGCCGGGGGCGCGTTCGGCAACCCCGGATCCGCGGGCCATGCCTACGGCGAGGCGGCCGGCGAGCTCGTCGAGGCCGCCCGCGCCCAGGTGGCCGAGGCGGTCGGCGCGGCGCCGGCCGAGGTGGTGTTCACCTCCGGCGCCACCGAGGCGAACAATCTCGCGCTGTTCGGCGTGGCGCAGTATCACCGCGACGCGGGCCGGCACCTCGTGACGGTGCGCACCGAGCACAAGGCGGTGCTCGATCCGTGCCGCGAGCTCGAGCGCCAGGGGTGGCGCGTGACGTACCTGTCGCCCGGACCGAGCGGGATCCTCGATCCGCAGCGCGTGGCCGAGGCGCTGCGGCCGGACACGGTGCTCGTGTCGGTGATGCACGTGAACAACGAGATCGGCGTGGTGCAGGACGTCGCGGCGATCGCGCGCCTGTGCGCGCGTCACGGCGGCGCGCGTCTGCACGTGGATGCGGCGCAGAGCGTGGGCAAGTGCGATCTGCATTTCGCGGCCGACGGGATCGATCTGATGTCGCTGTCGGCGCACAAGGCGTATGGACCCAAGGGGGTCGGCGCGTTGCTGGTGTCGCGCGCCCGCGCGGTGCAGCTGCGCGCGCAGATGTACGGCGGCGGCCAGGAGCGCG
The DNA here is from genome assembly GCA_021779875.1 of Pseudomonadota bacterium. Lineage (GTDB taxonomy): Bacteria > Pseudomonadota > Gammaproteobacteria > Steroidobacterales > Steroidobacteraceae > Bog-1198. The sequence continues at coordinate 117 of JAJXZV010000062.1, read as the reverse complement.
GGCTGCGCCCGGGCACGGTGCCGACGCACCAGGTGGTCGGCATGGGGGAGGCGTTCGCGCTGGCGACGCGGGCGCCGGCTGCCGAGCGGGAGCGGGTGGCGCGCCTGCAGGCGCGCC
>JAJXZV010000211.1 GCA_021779875.1 Pseudomonadota bacterium | reverse complement strand
CACGGCGCCCGGTCCGCCTCAGACGTACCGGACCGACACGATCTCGTAGGTGCGCGTGCCGCCGGGCGCGACCACGTCGACCACGTCGCCCTCGCTCTTGCCGATGAGCGCGCGCGCGATCGGCGAAGACACCGAGAGCAGCCCCTGCTTGATGTCCGCCTCGTCGTCGCCCACCAGCTGATACACCACCTTGGCGCCGCCGTCCTGGTCCTCGAGCTGCACGGTGCAGCCGAACACCACGCGGCCGTTCGCGTTCAGCTTGGTCACGTCGATCACCTCGGCGTTCCCCAGCCGCATCTCGATCTCGCCGATGCGCCCCTCGATGAAGCTCTGCTGTTCCCGGGCCGCGTGGTATTCGGCGTTCTCGGACAGGTCGCCATGCGCGCGCGCCTCGGCGATCGCCTTGATGACGGTCGGCCGGGCCTCGCTCTTCAACTGCTTGAGCTCCTGCCGCAGGCGCTCGGCGCCGCGCAGGGTCATGGGGGTTCTCTTCACGCCGCGAATTCCTTGTGCAAGTCCTGCAACCGGTTGACTTCGATGTCCCCGAGATGATCGAGCGCGTCGCAGGTGGCGCGCGCCGCGGCCACGGTCGTGTAATACGTGATCCGCCGCGCCACCGCCTCGCGGCGGATCGAGCGCGACTCGCGCACGGCCTGTTTGCCTTCGGTGGTGTTGACGATCAGCGCCACCTCGTCGTTTTTTATCATATCGACGACGTGCGGGCGACCCTCGCGCACCTTGTTCACCCGCCGGCAGGCGACCCCCGCCTCCTCGAGCGAATGCGCGGTGCCGCCGGTCGCCGCGATCTCGAAGCCGCGGGCGATCAGCATCTGCGCGAGCGCCACCGCGCCCGGCTTGTCGCGGTCGCGCACGCTGATGAAGCACAGGCCGCGCGTCGGCAGCACGACCCCCGAGGCCGCCTGCGCCTTGGCGTAGGCCTCGCCGAAGGTGCGGCCGGTGCCCATCACCTCGCCCGTGGACTTCATCTCGGGCCCGAGGATCGGATCGGCTTCGGGGAACTTCACGAACGGGAAGACCGCCTCCTTGACCGAGAAATAGGTCGGGATGCGCTCCTTGGTGCGGCCCTGGGCCGCGAGCGAGCGCCCGGTCATGACCCGCGCGGCCACCTTGGCGAGCGGGATGCCGGTCGCCTTGGACACGAACGGCACGGTGCGCGAGGCCCGCGGATTGACCTCGAGGATGTAGATCACGCCGCTCTGGATGGCGAACTGGATGTTCATGAGCCCGACGACGTTCAGCGCCTTGGCGAGCTTGCGCGTCTGGGCGCGCAGCTCCTCCTGGACCTCGGCCGAGAGGCCGTTCGGCGGCAGCGAGCAGCTGGAGTCGCCCGAGTGCACGCCCGCCTGCTCGATGTGCTCCATGATGCCGCCGATGAGCACATCCTCGCCGTCGCTCACCGCGTCCACGTCCACCTCGATCGCGAGGTCGAGGAACCGGTCGAGCAGCACCGGGCTGTCGTTCGAGACCTTGACGGCGTCGGTGGTGTACTGGCGCAGGTCCTCCTCGTTGAACACCACCTCCATCGCGCGGCCGCCGAGCACGTAGCTCGGCCGCACCACCAGCGGGAAGCCCACCTCGCGCGCCATGAACACCGCCTGCTCCTCGTTGCGCGCGGTGCCGTTCGCCGGCTGCTTGAGCTTCAAGGCCGCCACCAGCTTCTGGAAGCGCTCGCGGTCCTCCGCGACGTCGATGCTGTCGGGGCTCGTGCCGATGATCGGGGCACCGGCCGCCGCGAGCGCCCGGGAGAGCTTGAGCGGCGTTTGTCCGCCGTACTGCACGATCACGCCCTCCGGCTTCTCCTTCTCGATGATCTCCATCACGTCCTCGAAGGTGAGCGGCTCGAAGTACAGGCGGTCGGAGGTGTCGTAGTCGGTCGACACGGTCTCCGGGTTGCAGTTGACCATGATGGTCTCGAAGCCGTCCTCGCGCAGCGCCATGGCGGCGTGCACGCAGCAATAGTCGAATTCGATGCCCTGGCCGATGCGGTTCGGACCGCCGCCCAGGATCATGATCTTGCGGCGCGCGCTCGGCTGGGCCTCGCACTCCTCCTCGTAGGTCGAGTACAGGTACGCCGTCGCGGTCGCGAACTCCGCGGCGCAGGTGTCCACGCGCTTGTACACCGGGTGCAGCCCATGCTTGCGGCGGCGGCTGCGCACCGCCGGCTCCTCGCGGCCCACCAGCGCGGCGATGCGCGCGTCGGAGAAGCCCTTGCGCTTGAGGGTCCGCAGGCGCGGCGCATCCAGGGCGTCGAATCCGTCGGCCCGCACCCGCGCCTCCTCGCGCAGCAGGTCCTCGATCTGGGCGAGGAACCACGGATCGATGTGCGTCGTGTCGAAGACCTGCTGCAGGGTCCAGCCGGCGCGGAAGGCGTCCGCCACATACAAGATGCGGCTCGCGCCCGGCCAGCGCAGCTCGTAGGCGAGCCGGTCGGCGCCCTGCTCGCCGAGCGGCTGCGCCAGCTGCTCGGTGAAGCCGTCGTAGCCGAGTTCCAGGCTGCGCAGCGCCTTCTGCATCGACTCCTGGAAATTGCGCCCGATGGCCATGGCCTCGCCCACCGACTTCATCTGCGTGGTCAGACGATCGTTCGCTCCCGGGAACTTCTCGAAGGTGAAGCGCGGGATCTTGGTGACCACGTAGTCGATCGACGGCTCGAAGGCGGCCGGCGTCGCGCCGCCCGTGATCTCGTTCTTGAGCTCGTCGAGCGTGTAGCCGACCGCGAGCTTCGCGGCGATCTTCGCGATCGGAAAACCGGTCGCCTTGGAGGCGAGCGCCGAGGAACGCGAGACGCGCGGGTTCATCTCGATGACGATCATCCGGCCGTCCTCGGGATTGACCGCGAACTGGACGTTCGAGCCGCCCGTGTCGACGCCGATCTTGCGCAGCACCGCGATCGAGGCGTCGCGCATGCGCTGATACTCGCGGTCGGTGAGCGTCTGCGCGGGCGCCACCGTGATCGAGTCGCCCGTGTGCACGCCCATCGGGTCGATGTTCTCGATGGAGCAGACGATGATGCAGTTGTCGTTGCGGTCGCGCACCACCTCCATCTCGTATTCCTTCCAGCCGAGCACCGACTCCTCGAGCAGCACCTCGTTGGTCGGCGAGGCGTCCAGGCCGCGGGCCACGATGGCCTCGAACTCCTCGCGGTTGTAGGCGATGCCGCCGCCGCTGCCGCCGAGCGTGAACGAGGGACGGATCACGGTCGGGAAGCCGATCTCGGCCTGCACCGCGAGCGCCTCCTCCATGCTGTGGGCGATGCGCGCCTGGGCGGTCTCCAGGCCGATGTCGGTCATCGCGCGCCGGAACAGCTCCCGGTCCTCCGCCATGTCGATGGCCCGCTGCGAGGCGCCGATCATCTCCACGCCGAACTTCTCGAGCACCCCCTCGCGCACCAGGTCGAGCGCCGTGTTGAGCGCGGTCTGCCCGCCCATGGTGGGCAGCAGCGCACTCGGGCGCTCCTTGTCGATGATGCGCGCGATGGTGCGCCAGTTGATCGGCTCGATGTAGATGGCGTCGGCGGTCTCGGGATCGGTCATGATGGTGGCCGGATTCGAGTTCACCAGGATGACGCGATATCCCTCTTCTTTCAGTGCCTTACAGGCTTGAGCTCCAGAATAGTCGAACTCGCAGGCCTGGCCGATGACGATCGGTCCGGCGCCGATGATCAGGATGCTCTCGAGTTCCGTGCGCTTCGGCATGCTCTAGCCCTCCGCCGGGTTCGGCTGCTCGGCCGGCTTCTTGCCGCCGTTGCCGCCATTGCGGCCGCGCGAGTTCGCCTGGATGCGCTTGAGCATCAGGTAGACGAAGTGCTCGAACAGCAGCCTGAGGTCGTGCGGCCCGGGACTCGCCTCGGGATGACCCTGGAAGCCGAAGACCGGCCGCTCGGTGTGGGCGATGCCCTGGAGCGAGCCGTCGAACAGCGACCGGTGCGTCGGGCGCAAGGTCGGCGGCAGCGTCGCCTCGTCGACCGCGAAGCCGTGATTCTGGCTCGAGATCAGCACCCGGCCCGAATCGAGCTCGAGCACCGGATGGTTGGCGCCGTGGTGGCCGAACTTCATCTTCATCGTCTTGGCGCCGCTCGCGAGTCCGAGCAGCTGGTGCCCGAGGCAGATGCCGAACACCGGGATGTCGGTCTCGAGGAAACGCTGGATCGCCTGGATGGCGTAGTCGCAGGGCTCCGGATCGCCGGGACCGTTACTTAAGAAAATACCGTCAGGATTCATCGCAAGTACTTGATCTGCCGTCGTTTGTGCGGGAACGACAGTCATGCGGCAGCCGTGCTCGGCCAGGATGCGCAGGATGTTGCGCTTGATTCCGAAGTCGTACGCGACCACGTTGAGGCGGGTCTGCGGGCGCGGCGGCTTGCTCGCGCTCTTCCAGATCACCCCATCGTTCCACTGGTAGTTGCGCTTGGTCGTGACCACCTTGGCGAGGTCCATGCCCTTCAAGCCGGGGAATTTCTTGGCCGCGCGCACCGCCGCGCTCTCGTCGATGCTGTCCCCGGTCATGATGCAGCCCGCCTGGGCGCCCTTCTCGCGCAGCAGCCGCGTGAGCTTGCGCGTGTCGATGTCGGCGATGGCCACCACCTTGCAGCGCGCGAGGAAGCCGGCGAGCGTCTCGGTGGCACGCCAATTGGAGTGCAGCAGGGCCAGGTCGCGGATCACCAGGCCCGCCGCGTACACCGCCCCGGATTCCAGATCCTCGGGGTTGGTGCCGGTGTTGCCGATGTGGGGGTAGGTGAGCGTGACGATCTGCCGGCAATAGGAAGGATCCGTCAGGATCTCCTGGTAGCCCGTCATCGCCGTATTGAAAACTACTTCACCCGTCGTGTTGCCCTTCGCGCCGACTGAGACGCCACGGAACACGGTGCCATCTTCGAGCGCTAGCACTGCTGGGGTCGACACTCCGGTTCCTCGCTTCCGCGCTGGCGCGCGTTGCCGCACATGCGCAAAGCGGGAGTCGCTCGCTCGTGAGCGTCCTCCCGCTTCGTGGTTGATTCGCTGGTCTTTACCGGGCGCGAATATTAACGGCGGGCGCGGTGCCTGTCCATGCCCGCGCAGCGTCCTACAGGCCGAGGGCGTCGCGCATGCCGTACAGGCCGGGCGGGCGCCCGGCGAGCCATGCCGCCGCCCGCAGGGCGCCGCGCGCGAACACCATCCGGTCGGTGGCCCGATGGGTGATCTCCAGCCGTTCGCCGCCGAGGGCGAACAGCACGGTGTGCTCGCCGACGATGTCGCCGCCTCGTACGACCGCGAAACCGATCGTGCCGTCACGGCGCGCGCCGCAGTCACCATGCCGCTCGAACAGGGCCTGGTCGGCGAGCTCTTGCCCGCGCGCCGCCGCGATCGCCTCGCCGAGCCGTAGCGCGGTCCCCGACGGCGCGTCGCGCTTCGCGCGGTGATGAGCCTCGAGGATCTCGACGTCGAAACCGGCGCCGAGGCCGCGCGTCGCGATCACCGCGAGCCGCTCGAGCAGGTTCACGCCGATGCTCGTGTTCGGCGCGATCAGCACCGCGGTTCGCGCCGCCGCGTCGCGCAGCCGCGAGAGGGTGCGTGGATCGAGACCGGTCGTACCGACCACGAGC
>JAJXZV010000346.1 GCA_021779875.1 Pseudomonadota bacterium | reverse complement strand
GAGACTTCCTCGCGCGGCTACGTCGGCCGGTTCAACTTCAAGGGCGCCCAGCAGCAGCAGTTCATCGGCGAATTGTCCGGCGGCGAACGCAACCGCGTGCACCTGGCGAAGGTGCTCAAGGCGGGCGGCAACGTGCTGCTGCTCGACGAGCCGACCAACGATCTCGACATCGAGACCTTGCGCGCCCTCGAGGAGGCGCTCGGCGCGTTCCCGGGCTGCGCGGTCGTGATCTCGCACGACCGCTGGTTCCTCGACCGCATCGCGACCCACATCCTCGCCTTCGAGGGAGACTCGCAGGTGGTCTGGTTCGAGGGCAATTATCAGGAGTACGTGGAGGATCACAAGCGGCGCAAGGGGGAGGACGCGGCGCAGCCGCACCGCATCCGTTACAAGCCGCTATCGGGGTGAACGATGTCGATCTACGTCTCGCCGCAGGATGAGCTGCACACCGAGTATCAGGGGGTCGCGCTCAACTGCCCGCATTGTCAGACGATGACGCACCTGACCGCCACGGCCGTGCCGCGCTTCGAGGATCTGAACCGCCGCCGGCCGAAGCATGCCGGCATCGTGTTTCGCTGCGACGCCTGCGGCGAGCCCGTGTTCCTCAAGTTCGCGGTCAAGTCGTTCGGGCCGCAGCGGGTCGAGCTCGCCGCCCACTTCATCGAGATCGAGCGGGCGCGCGAGCAGTTCCCCATCACCTACCTGCCGGCCGGGGCGCAGGATCTGTTCAAGGAGGCCCTCGCCTGCTACTCGGCGGGATGCTGGAACGCCTTCGGTTCCATGAGCCGGCGCACGGCGCAGTCGCTGTTCCGCGAGCTCGGCGAGCGCGGCAAGCTCGACATGTTCGACACGCTGCAGGAGATCCGCTCCATCGCCGAACTCGACGAGGCCTCCTTCAGCGTCCTGCGCGCGGTGCTGTTCGGCAGCGACAGCGATCCGTGGCCCAATCAGCCGGCGCTGGGCGCCGAGTCCGCCGGCATCCTGCTCGAGGTGATGCGCGACCTGCTCTACCAGACCTTCGTGCGCAAGGCCCGCCTCAAGCAGGCCATGACGTTCCGCCGATTCGTCGCTCCCGCGCAGACGGTGAGCGCCGCCGGCTGATCCGCGGGCTCAGCCCGAGAATACGCGCGCGTTGCGGAACAGGCGCAGCCAGCCGCCGTCCTCGAGCCAGCGCGCATCCGCCCACGAATTCTGCACGGTGCGGAACACGCGCTCGGGATGCGGCATCACGGCGGTGACCCGGCCGTCGGCGCTGCACACCCCCGCGAGCCCGTCCGGAGAACCGTTCGGATTGAACGGGTGGGTCCGGGCCGGCTGTTCGTGATGATCGACGTACTGCAAGGTCATCATGCCGCGGGCCGCGAGTCCCTCGGCCGAACCCGAGGCGAACTCCGCCCGGCCTTCGCCGTGCGCGACCGCGACCGGCAGCACCGAGCCGTGCATCCCGGCGAACAGCACCGAATTGGACGGCGGCACGCGCGCCAGCGTGAGGCGCGCCTCGTATTGCTCGGAGCGGTTGCGCACGAAGCGCGGCCAGTCGGCGGCGCCCGGGATCAGCTCCTTGAGGGCCGCGAGCATCTGGCAGCCGTTGCAGACGCCGAGCGTGAAGGTGGCCTCGCGCGCGAAGAATGCGGTGAATTCCTCGCGGGCGCGCGCATTGAACAGGATGGATTTCGCCCAGCCCTCGCCCGCCCCGAGCACGTCGCCGTAGGAAAATCCGCCGCAGGCGACCAGGCCGTGAAAGCGCCCCAGGCGCACGCGCCCCGACAGCACGTCGGTCATGTGCACGTCGTAGGCGTCGAACCCGCAGCGCGTGAACACCGCGGCCATCTCCGTCTGGCTGTTGACCCCCTGTTCGCGCAGCACGGCCACCGCCGGCCGCGCGCCGCGCGCCACGTACGGCGCCGCGACGTCCTCGTTCGGATCGTACGACAGGTTGGCGTGCAGCCCCGGATCGTGGGCATCCAGCAGGCGCGAATACTCCTCGCGGGCGCACTCGGGGTTGTCGCGCAGCTCCTGCATCCGGAACGAGGTCTCGCTCCACGCCCGATGCAGCTCGATGCGCGAGCCGCGGAAGAGCTCCGCGGCCCCGGCGCGCACCGTGATGCCGGCGGCCGCGCCGGCCACCGGCGCCCCCAGGTCGCGCGCCCCGGCCTCGAGGCCGTGGCGGCGCAGCACCTCGAGGGCGGCGCCGAGCAGCTCGGCCAGCACCTGCACGACGCCGCCGGGCTCTTCGGCGAAGCACGCGGCGATCGGATCGCCGCCCGCCCCCAGGTCGACGGTGAGGCCGCAATGACTGGCGAACGCCATCTCGAGCAGCGTCACCAGCAGGCCCCCGTCCGAGCGGTCGTGGTACGCGAGCACCAGGCCCCGGTCCTTCAGTTCGCGCATCGCGGCGAAATAGCGGGCGAGCAGTTCCGGCGCATCGAGGTCCGCGGGTGTTCCGCCCGTGAGGCCGTGCACCTGGGCCCAGCACGAGCCGCCCAGGCGGTTCTTGCCCGCGCCCAGGTCGATCAGCAGCAGGCGCGAGGCGCGCCCGAGGTCGAGCTGCGGCGTGCGCGTGCGCCGCACGTCGCCCACCGGCGCGAACGCCGAGACCACGAGCGACACCGGCGCGACCACGCTGCGCGGGCCGTCGGCATCGGACCAGGCGGTCTTCATCGACAGCGAATCCTTGCCGACGGGAATGGTGATGCCGAGCGCCGCGCACAGCTCCACGCCCACGGCGCGCACCGTCGCGTACAGATCCGCATCCTCGCCCGGCTCGCCGCAGGCGGCCATCCAGTTCGCCGACATCCGCACGTCGGTGAGCTCGCGGACGTCGGCCGCGGCAATGTTGGTGACCGCCTCCGCGACGGCGAGGCGGCCGGAGGCCGGCGCATCGAGCAGCGCCGCCGGCGCGCGCTCGCCCATCGCCATGGCCTCGCCCGCGTAGCCGTGATAGTCGCTCAACGTCACCGCGACGTCGGCGACCGGCACCTGCCACGGACCCACCATCTGGTCGCGGCTGATGAGCCCGCCGACGCTGCGATCGCCGATGGTGATCAGGAAGGACTTGTCGGCGATGGTCGGCAGGCGCAGCAGCCGCTCGAGCGAGCCGGCGATGTCGAAGCCGGCGGTGGACAGCGGCTGCACGGCGCGGCGGCGGCGGCCGACCTCGCGCGTCATGCGCGGCGTCTTGCCGAGCAGGACGTCGAGCGGCATGTCCACGGCGGTCTCGTCCCGGTCCGGGTCGATGACGCGCAGCCGCCCGTCGGCGGTGGTCTCCCCGACCACGGCGTACGGGCAGCGCTCGCGCCGGCAGATCTCGGCGAAGCGCTCGACGCTGCCCGGGGCGAGCGCGAGCACGTAGCGCTCCTGCGCCTCGTTGCACCAGATCTCGAGCGGCGACAGCCCCCGGTCGGCGCTCGGAATCTTGCGCAGGTCGATCAAGCCGCCCCGCCGGCTGTGCGCGATCGCCTCCGGCAGCGCGTTCGACAGGCCGCCCGCGCCGACGTCGTGGATCAGCAGGATGGGATTGTCCTCCCCGAGGGCCCAGCAACGATCGATGACCTCCTGGGCGCGCCGCTGAATCTCCGGGTTGCCGCGCTGCACCGAGGCGAAGTCGAGTTCCGAGGAGCTCTGTCCGCTGCCCACCGAGGAGGCGGCGCCGCCGCCCAGCCCGATGAGCATGGCCGGCCCGCCGAGCACCACCAAGGGCGCCCCGACCACCACGTCGCGCTTCTCGACGTGCGCGCGGCGCACGTTGCCGAGGCCGCCGGCGAGCATGATGGGCTTGTGATACCCGCGCACCACGACGGGCTCGCCGGGCCCGGCCGACACCGGCTGTTCGAACGTTCGGAAATAGCCGCAGATCGCCGGCCGACCGAATTCGTTGTTGAAAGCCGCGGCGCCGAGCGGCGCGGCGAGCATGATCTCGAGCGCCGAGGCGATGCGCTCGGGCTTGCCCGAATCGATCTCCCAGGGCAGCACCATGCCCGGGATCCTGAGGTTCGACACCGAGAATCCCGTGAGCCCGGCCTTCGGCTTCGCCCCGATGCCGGTCGCGCCCTCGTCGCGGATCTCGCCGCCCGAACCGGTCGAGGCGCCTGGAAAGGGCGAGATCGCGGTCGGGTGGTTGTGGGTCTCGACCTTCATGAGGATGTCGATCGGCTCGGACGTGCCCGCATAGCGTCCGGTCGTCGGATCGGGAAAGAAGCGCACGCCCGCGGGTCCCTCGATCACGGCCGCGTTGTCCCGATAGGCAGAGAGCACGCCGGCGCTGTTGCGGGCGTAGGTCGCGCGGATCATCGCGAACAGCGACTGCGGCTGCAACTCGCCGTCGATGCGAAATTCGGCGTTGAAGATCTTGTGGCGGCAGTGCTCCGAGTTCGCCTGCGCGAACATCATCAGCTCGACGTCCGTCGGGTCGCGTCCGAGGGCGGCGAACGCCGCCACCAGATAATCGATCTCCTCGACGGACAACGCCAGGCCCCACTCGGCGTTGGCGCGCGCCAGCGCGCCGCGCCCGTCCGCGCCCAGCGCCACCGTGCGCAGCGGCCGCGCGGGCGACTCGCGAAACAGGGCCTCGGGCTCCGAAGTGTCCGTCCAGACCGACTCGGTCATGCGATCGTGCAGGTCCGGCGCGAGCGCGGCGAGTTCCGCCGCCTCGAGTTCGGCCGAGGCCTCGATGAAGTACAGCGTGCCGCGCTCCAGCCGCCGCACGCGCGCCAGGCCGCAGACCTGGGCGATATCGGTGGCCTTGCTCGACCAAGGCGACACGGTGCCGAGGCGCGGCGCCACCAGCAACCGCTGGCCGCGCTCGATCCGCGGCCCGACCGCCGGCCCGTAGGTGAGGAGCTTGCCGAGGATTTCGAGCTCGCGCTCGTCGAGCGGCTGCGTGGCGTCCACGAAGTGCACGAAACGCGCGCCCAGGGCGCCGATCCGGCGGTCCCGCGCCTTCAGCGCGTGCAGCAACTTGTCGAGCCGGAACTGCGAGAGCGCGGAGGCCCCGAGCAAACTGAACATGCGCAATTTTAACAGGTTTCGCGGCGGATCACGGGCGCGGGCGGCCTACTTGCGCAGGTTCGAATCCCCGCCCGGCGGGTACACCGGCGAGGGGAATTGGGCGACGTTGCCGCCCTCGAGGGCGACGATCTTGCTCACCCCGTGCTTCTTCACCTCGTCGATGCGCAGCACCGAATGCAGCGGCAGGTAGGTGCGCTTTACATCGTCGAACTCGGCCTTTATCTTCTCTTCGGTCGGATCGACGACCACGGTGGTCCGACTACCGAAGACGAGTTCCTCGACTTCGATGAAGCCGAACAGGCTCCCATGACCCACTTTGCGCGCGTAGATCTCGTAGACCTTGCCCTGATTCACGAACAGAATCTTGAAAATGTGACTCGCGGCCATCCGGAGCGCTCCGACCGTTGCTAGCATTTCACCATAATATACGGGCACTTAGCGCAAAGCCTCGGACCCGTTGGAGGGAGCGAACATGACCTTGCGCCTAAGCGTCGTCAGCGATCACGCAGCCCGCCTCGGTGCCAAATCGACCAAGGTGTTCGGCGTGCACGGCGGCACGATCGGGCGATCCACGGACAACGAGTGGATTCTACCCGACCCCGAGCGCTACCTGTCGGGCAAACACGCGCGCATCGATTTTCGGGCGGGATCCTACGTGCTGGTGGACACCAGCTCGAACGGCACCTACGTGAACGGCGCCCAGGTGCCGCTCGGCAAGTACCACGACTACGTGCTCAAGGACGGCGACTACGTCCGCCTCGGCGAATACGAGCTGCAGGTCAGCATCGACAAGAGCAACGATTTCCCCCCGGACGAGAGCGCCATCGTCGCCTACGACGGCAAGGTCGCTTCGTCCGCGGTGCGCAAATCCACCGCCGACGACCTCGGCGCCGACCTCGACCTGAGCCAGCTGCTCGAGTACAGCGACCGCCTGGTCGAGCAGGACTCCCCGCCGGATCCCGAACCTGAACCGGTCCTGGGGCCGCGCGACGCCTACGGCCAGCGCATCGAAGCGGAAGCCGGCGCCGGCACGCCGTGGCACCTGATGACCCGGCCGCTCAAGGTCGATGCGCCCGCGACGCCGGCCGCGCTCGCGGCCAGCCATCCCTCGCTCGGCACCTCGATCCCGCGCGCTCCGGCACCGGAATCCGAGCCGGACACCGGCCTCGCGGCCTTCTGCCGCGGCGCGGGCATCGACCCGCGCAGCATCGGCGAGAACCGCGGCGCCGTGCTGCAGCTCGCCGGACAGCTGCTGCGCGAGGCGGTGCTCGGCCTCATGGACCTGAACCAAGGCCGCACCGAGTTCCGCAATCGGTTCCGCATCCCGCCGCCGCCCGCCGACGGGCCCGGGTCCCCGCTGAGCGTCGCGCACGGCGTCGACGAGGCGCTGGTGCGCCTGCTGACCACCCGTTCGACGCGCGGCGGCTCGGTGGAGACCCTGCGCGACAACTTCCGCGATTTGAAGGCGCAGCACGGCGCGACGCTCGCCGCCATGCGCGCCGCCTTCGACGAGTTCCTGACGCGCGTCGATCCGAAGGAGCTCGAGCTGCGCTTCGATCGGGCCACCAAGCGCGGCGTGTTCGGCGCCCAGAACAAGGCCAGGTACTGGGAGCTCTATGCCGAGCTGTTCGGCGGACTCGCCCAGCGCCCGGCCGACGGGTTCCCGCACGTGTTCGCCGAGACCTTCGCCAAGGCCTTCGAAACCCGGCTGCGCGCGCTCAATCCGCCGAGGCGCCTCGGGGTCGCGGACGATCGGGCGATCGGCGACGCGTAGCGCCTCGTGCGACTCTTGGTGGTGGAAGACGACGATATCGTGGCGGACGCCATATCGGGCAGCCTCGCCGCCGCGCAGTTCAGCGTGCATCGGGTCAGGAGCGCCGAGGCCGCGCGCGCGGCGCTCGACGCCGAGGATTTCGCGCTCGCCGTGGTCGACGTGGGACTGCCAGGCGCCGACGGGCTGACGCTGCTGCGCCGTCTGCGCGGCAGCGGCAAGTCGCTGCCGGCGCTGATCCTGACGGCGCGCTGCACCCTCGACGACAAGGTGAAGGCGCTCGACCTGGGCGCCGATGATTTTCTCGGCAAACCCTTCGAGCCGGCCGAACTGGTCGCCCGCTGCCGCGCATTGTTGCGCCGCTCGCGCGGCGCCCTCGACGGCATCATCCACCTGAACCGCCTGCACGTGGACCTGGTCGGCCGTCGCCTGCAGGTCGACGAGGCCGAGGTGGTGCTCACCGCCCGCGAGTGGGCGCTGCTCGACTGCCTGGTGCGCCGCGTCGGGCAGATCGTGCCCAAGGAACGCGTGCAACAGGCCGTGGCCCAGCCGGATCAGGACCTGACCGCCAACGCGGTCGAAGCGCACATCTCGCGGCTGCGCGCCAAGCTCGGCGATGCCGCCGTGATTCGCAGCCTCCGGGGCCTCGGCTATCGCCTGGAAGAAGCGAAGGCGCCGTGAACGCCTCCATCAGCCGCCGCCTGGTCTTCTGGCTGGCCGTGCCCCTGATGCTGCTCGCCCTGTGCGGCGCACTGATCCACTACCTGAACGACGTGGCCCCGGGGGTGATCTCGAGCGACCGGCGCCTGAAGCAGGCCACCGCCGCGCTGATGGCGCACGTGCGGGTGTCCGACGGGCGCGTGTCCCTCGAGGCCGAGGTGCCCGGCGCGGCGCCGCTGCCGCCCGCCGACGACGTCCTGTACGCGCTGCGCGACGCCCACGGACGGTTGCTCGCCGGCGATGCGCGCCTGCCGCCCGTTGCCCTCGACAGCGCCGCCGGCCGGCAGCAGGGCATCGCGCGCCTCGGCGAGCGGGGGCTGCGCGCCTTGACCACGCGCTTCGACACCGCCGCGGGCGTGATCCTGATCGACGTCGCGGACCTGCACCCCGCCGCCGAGCCGGCCACCCGGCTCGGCCTGATGAACACCCTGATGTGGGACTTCGTCCAGCTGGACCTCACGCTGGTGCTCGTCTGGATCGGCATTCAGCTCGGCCTGCGGCCGATCAAGCGGCTGCGCGACGACATCGCGCAGCGTTCGCCGCTCGACCTGCGGCCCATCGACGAGGCCTCGGTGCCGCGCGAGCTCGCGCCCATGGTCATCACCCTGAACCGCCTGTTCAACACCCTGCGCACCTCGGTGCAGGCGCAGCGCCAGTTCATCGCCAACACGGCGCACCAGCTGCGCACCCCCATCACCGGCATGCAGGCCCAGCTCGAGTTGCTGGCGGCCGAGCCGGCGGCGGCGCCGCTGGCCGAGCGCCTGACCCTCCTGAAGGAGGGCATCCGCCAGCTCGCCCACACCGCCAACCAGCTGCTCACGCTCGCCCGCGCCGATCCGGCCGCGAATCTCGCCGCCAAGAGCCGTCGGCTCGATCTGCAGGCGAGCGTCGGGGAGGTCGCGGCCAAGTTCTTCGACCGCGCCATCCAGTCGAACATCGATCTGGGAGTCGATGCCGCCCCCGCGGCCGTGCTCGCGGATCCCTCGCTGATCGACGACCTGGTCGGCAATCTGGTGGACAACGCGCTCAAGTACACGCCCCCGGGCGGGCGCGTCACCGTCGCCAGCGGTCTGCGCGACGGCCGTCCGTATCTGAGCGTCGAGGACACCGGTCCCGGCATCCCGGCCGAGGAACGGCAGCGCGTCCGGCAGCGATTCTACCGCCTGCCGAACTCCCCCGGGCACGGCAGCGGCTTGGGGCTCGCCATCGTCGAGGAGATCGCGAAGCTCTACGGCGCGCAGGTCACGCTCGATGCCGGCGCCGCGGGACGCGGCACCCTGGTCACGGTGCTGTTTCCGGCGTGACGCCGTTCGCAGTTCACGGCGGTGGTGCGCCGCCGTCAGCTTCGCGTCAGCCTGCGGGTCTAATCTGCCGTCCCATGAACCAGGCTCATCGTACCGTCCGTCGGCCTCTCGAGCGCGGCTACACGCTGCTCGAGATGCTGGTCGTCATGGCGATCGCGGCGATATTGCTCACGCTCGGCGTGCCCTCGTTCCAATACGTCACGAACGCGAACCGCGTCAGCGCCGAGGTCAACGGCCTGCTCGGCGACCTGCAGTACGCGCGCGCCGAGGCCATCAAGGAGGGCCAGACGGTCACCGTGTGCACCTCGACCGACGGCGCGAGCTGCGCCGGCTCGAGCAGCTGGCAGGGCGGCTGGATCGTGTTCTCCGATCCGACCAACGTCGGCCACGTCGACAATGGCGAGCCCATCCTGCGCGTGCAGAGCGCGTTCTCGGGCACCGACACCTTCGACTCCACGAACAACGTGGTCGCCGTGACCTTCAACCGCGAAGGCTACGCCGCCGGCATTCCGAACGGCACCCTGATCACGCTGCACGACGCCACCGGCACGAGCGCGTGGACCCGATGCCTGTCCGTCAACCTGGTGGGCATGCTGGTCACCCAGCAGTACGGCACCACGGTCAACGGGGTGACCTGCCAATGAGCACTCGCAACCGCTGCGGCGGCTTCACGCTGCTCGAGGTGATGGTGGCGCTGATCATCACCTCCATCGGCCTGCTCGGCATCGCCAAGATCCAGGCGCTCGCCTATGCGAGCACCACGTCGGCCAGCGTCCGCTCGATGGTGGCCATCCAGGCGGCCGGCCTCGCGGCGAGCATGCACGCCAATCGCACCTACTGGGCGGCGGGCGCGGCGCCGGTGCCGCTCACCATCACCGGAACCGTCATCAGCGACGCGACCCTGAACGGCACCGCGGCCACCCCGAATTACTGCGTGCTCGGCAGCGGCAACACGCCCTGCACCTCGCAGATGATCGCCGCCTTCGACCTGCACACCTGGGCGAAGTCGCTGAACACGCTGCTCGGCAGCTCCAATCCGGTGACCACCATCACCTGCCCGGTGGCCATCCCGGTGAACTGCACCATCCAGATCACCTGGAACGAGCGGGCGGTGGGCATCAACGCCCAGTCGCAGGCGGCCACCACCACCACGACCTTCGCGCCAACCTACACCCTGTACGTGGAGCCCTGAAGACCCATGTGCGAACGGACCCATTCGGCCGATGCGGCGCGCGGACAGCGCGGCTTCACGCTCATCGAGATCCTCATCGCCCTGCTGATCGGCCTGTTCCTGCTGGGCGCGCTGCTCACCATCGTGCAGACCAACCGCGCCGTGTTCGGCAACCAGAATGCGCTCGCGCAGCTGCAGGACAACGAGCGCATGGCCTTGGGCCTGATGACCGACGTCATCCAGTCCACCGGTTATTTCCCCGACCCGACCATCAACACCGCGTCGATCGCGTTCCCGGCCGTGGGCGCGTTCGCGGCCCTGCAGACGATCACCGGCCTCTACAACGGCGTGGCGCCGGGCGACCAGATCGCGGTGCGATACATGACCGCCGGCGGCGACAACATCCTCAACTGCAGCGGCCAATCGAACCCCCTCGGCGGGCCCAACACCCTGTACGTCAACAGCTTCCAGGTCGTCGGCACCCAGCTCGTGTGCACCATGAACGGCGTCGCCTACACCCTGGCGAGCGGCATCACGAACTTGAGCGTGCTCTACGGGGTGAAGTCGAACGTCGCCGCACCCGGCAACACGGTGGACACCTACATGAACGCCTCGCAGGTCACCGCGGGCGGCTACTGGGGCAGCGTGATCTGCGTCATGGTCAGCCTGACCTTCACCAATCCGCTGTACGTCGCGAACCAGGGCCAGCCGCAGACCGTGACCGTCCAGCGGATCATCGGCGTGATGAACCAGGCGGGCCCCACGATATGAACCGGTACCACATGACCCGACACCCCATGGATGCGCCCCGCCGCGGCGGCCGCACCCGCGAGCGCGGCATCGTGCTGATCACCAGCCTGCTGCTGCTGCTGGTCGTGACCCTGATCGCGCTCAGCCTGTTCCGCAGCTTCGGCATCCAGGAGCGCATCGCCGGCAACACGCGCGAGAAACAGCGGGCCCTGCAGGCCGCGCTGTCCGCGCAGGAATACGCCGAATGGTGGCTGAGCAGCGGCGGCAACTCGACGGCGGCGCCGATCACCTGCATCGCCCTGCTGAACGCGAACGTCGGCGAGGGGCAGATCTGCGCGAACAAGCTGCCGCTGATCGTCCCGGACGTCACGCAGGTTCCGTGGCGGGTCAACGGCGCGAACATCGGCGTGACCTACCTGTCGCCCGGCATGCTCCTCAGCTCGAGCACCTCGGTGAGCGCCGCCAACGTCGCGAATCCGACCTATTTCTCGGCGCCGACCTTCTACATCTCCGACATGGGCGCCTCCGCCGACCCGAACATCCCCGGCGAGATCTACCAGATCGATGCGGTCGGCTACGGCGGCACCGGCAACACCGCCGCCGTGGTCGAGAGCACCTACGCCGTATACGTCAGCTCGAGGAACATGACCCTATGAAACCCATGACCCGGCTCACGGCGGCGGCGGCACTGCTCGCCGCGCTCGCAGGCGCCCCGCTGCACGCCCAGACGGTGTACAGCGAGGACTTCACCGGCGGTACGACCACCAACAGCTGGTACTTCTTCAACGGCGCCTGCCTGACGGCGGGCACGTCCAGCGCGACCGCGAGCCCGGGCTCGGTGCCGAGCTGCGCCACGGCCTGGACGAATTACTATCACAAGGCGGCCAACGCCGACCCCTATCTGGTCGGCGGCAACAGCGGCTATCTCGGCCAGAGCAGCGCGCCCTCGAGCGGCTCCACCGAGACCCCCGACCCGAACGGCAGCGGCGCCCTGCGCTTCACCAACGGCTCCCCCTATGGGCACAACGAGAGCGGCGCCATCGTCTCGGCCGACACCATCGGCACCGGCCAGGGCCTGCAGGTCACCTTCAAGACCATCACCTACCGCGGCGACAGCGGCGGCAGCGGCGGGGACGGGGCCGACGGCATCAGCTTCTTTCTCATGGACGGCAGCCGGGCGCCCGGCCTCGGCGCGTTCGGCGGCAGCTTGGGCTACACCTGTTCGAACAGCAACACGCCGCACGACGGCCTGTGGGGCGGCTACCTCGGCCTCGGCATCGACGAGTACGGCAACTTCCTGAACCAGGGCGACAACACGGCCACGGGCTACGGCTATCAGCCGGGGCGCATCGGCCTGCGCGGCGCCGGCAGCGTCTCGTGGGCGGCCTTGAACGCCGCCTACGGCACCGATCCCTTGGGCGCCACCGATCGGACGCTGCCCTACTATCCCTCGAGCGCATCGGCCACGACGCAGCAGCAGATGGTGTACCTGACCTGCTCGACCGGAAAGCTGTACAACTACAACAGCATGAAGGCGGTCGCCAGCGCGACGCTGACCGACGCCAAGAACACCGCCGGGATCCTCGACTACGCGGTGATCCCGAACGCCTACACGGTGCTCTCCGGGATCAAGATCGCGAACGAGAGCGCGGTCAAGCGCGGCGACGGCACGCCGATCTTCTACAACCTGCAGATCACCCAGGCCGGCCTCCTGACCCTGTCCTACAGCATCAGCGGCGGCGCGTATTCCTATCTCATCAAGAACCAGTCGATAACCGCCGCGAACGGCCCGCTGCCGCCGAGCTTCCGCTTCGGCTTCGCGGGCTCCACCGGCGGCAGCACCAACATTCACGAGATCATGTGCTTCAAGGCGGCCGCGGCCAACCAGTCCGGCAGCTCGGCGACCGTGAACGAGAAGCAGGCCGCCAAGGTCGAGGCCGGCACCCAGGCCTACTTCGCCTACTACAACCCGAACAACTGGACCGGCACGCTGACCGCCAACAACCTGATCGACACCAACGGCGTGGTCACGGTCAATCCCACCGCGAACTGGGATTCCTCCTGCCTGCTCAGCGGCACCGCCTCCGGGGCGCCGCCCAACGGCGGCTGCGCCACCACCGGCGCGAGCGGCCCCACCGGCGCCACGCCGGCCTGGACCAACCGGGTCATGATCACCACGGCCTCGACGAACGGCGCGGGCATCCCCTTCGAATGGAACAGCCTGGACGCCCTCGAACAAGCCGCGCTCGACTACGGCGACGCCACCGTCACCGCGAATCGGCTGAGCTACCTGCGCGGCGATCGCAGCAACGAGATCAACTCCTCGGGCGTGGGCCTGTACCGCGCGCGCGACAGCCTGCTCGGCGACATCGTGGACTCGAGCCCCACCTGGATCGGCCCGCCCTCCTCGCCCTACACCGCGACCTGGCAGGATCGGCTCAATCCGGTCACGGTCATGCCGGAGAACACCGGCCCGCAGACCTACCTGCAGTTCGTCGCCGCCGAGCAGACGCGCCTCAACGTGGTCTACGCCGGCGCCAACGACGGCTTCCTGCACGGCTTTCGCGCGGGCAGCTTCGACGTCAACGGCAATTTCGTCGCCAGCGGCACCACGCCCAACGACGGCGAGGAAGTGCTCGCCTACATGCCGGGCGCGGTCCTCGCCAGCGCGCCGACCTCCGCGGGCAGCGCCGGCTGCACCAACACGGCGACCACCGGGAGCCTGGTGCAGAACATCCACGGCGTCACCCCCCCGGTCGGCACGACACTCGAGTGCGTCGATCCGAATCTCGATCTGTCGAACTCCCAGTACGGCCACAATTTCTTCGTCGATGCGACGCCGGGCTCGGGCGATCTGTACTACGGCGGCTACTGGCACACCTGGCTGGTCGGCGGTTTGGGGATAGGCGGCGCGGCGATCTACGCCCTGGACGTCACCAATCCCTCCTCGTCGAACTTCACGGAGACCAATGCCTCGAGCATCGTGATGGGCGAGTGGAACGCCGCCTCGATCGCCTGCGCGAACGCGACCGGCTGCGGCAACAATCTCGGCAACACCTTCGGCACGCCCCAGGTGCGCCGCCTGCACAACGGCAACTGGGCGGTCATCTTCGGCAACGGCTTCGGCAGCCAGTCGGGCGATGCCGGCATCTTCGTCATGTCGGTCGACATCAATACGGGCGCCAAGACCTTCTACTACCTGAGCACCGGCGCCACCGGCGCCAATGGCATCGCCTACGTCACCCCCGCGGACCTCGACGGCGACCACATCACCGACTACGTCTACGCCGGCGACCTCAAGGGCAACGTGTGGCGCTTCGATCTCACGAGCGCCACCCCGTCGAACTGGGCCGCGGGCGCCGGGCCGCTGTTCACGACCCCGTCCGGCCAGCCGATCACCAGCCAGCTGCTGGTGGTCTCGAGCATCGCCACGGGCGGCCTGCCCCGGGTACTGATCGAGTTCGGCACCGGCCAGCGCACGCAGATCACCAACCTCGCTCCGGCGAGCTACGTGAGCGGCACCCAGGCGCTCTACGGCGTCTGGGACTGGAACCTGTCCGCGTGGAACACGCTGTCCCCGGGGGCCGCCTACGCGAGCCTCGCGGCGACCGGGACCGCCACCGGCCTGTCCTCGCCCTACACGGTGACCGCCTCGCGCCTGCAGGCGCAGACCCTGTCGCCGGCCAACACCAACGGCGTGGTGGAGGGCACCAACGTCGCCGTGTGCTGGCAGGGCAGCACCGCCTGCGCCAGCAACGACAATCAATACGGCTGGTACGCGAACCTTCCCGGATCGTCGGAACAGGTGATCTTCAACCCGGTGTTCTACCTCGGCGCCTTCGTGGTCAATTCGACGGTGCCCGCGACCAACGTGCCGACGTCCTGCACCAGCAATCTCGACACCGGCTTCACCTACGCGCTGTCCATCTCCAACGGCGGGATATTCACCAATGCCTTCCCGACCTACACCAAGAACGGCACGCTGGTGACCGACTCGAAGGAAGCCGGCATCCAGACGAACGCGACGGGCAGCGTGTACGTGGTCTCCACCGCCGAGGGCAAGTCGAGTATCGTCTACCAGACGATCTCCGGCACCCCGGGGGCGCAGCAGGTCAACATACCCTCGAACGCCCGCGCCCGCCGGCTGACCTGGATCGAGAAGCGCTGAGCCAACGCATGGAGCCCGCCCGCATGTCGAACTTTTCGCCGCCCCGCCGGATCGCCGGCGCTGGATTCACGCTGATCGAGCTCATGGTGACGGTCGCCGTGGTCGCGATCCTCGCGACCATCGCGCTCAGTTCCTACCAGACCCAGGTGCTCAAGTCCCGGCGCACCGATGCGCGCAGCGCGTTGCTCGACCTGGCCGGCCGCGAGGAGAAGCTGTTCAGCACCACCAATGCGTACAGCGCCCTCGCCTCCGATCTCGGCTACGCGGCGCCCGGCACGAATTTCCCCATCACCATCGGCAGCGGCTACTACACGGTCAACGTGCAGGTGCCCAATCCCAACTCCGCGGTGACTCCGTCCTATCTTGTCACGGCGACCGCGATCGGCACCCAGGCGAAGGACACCACCTGCGCCACCTTGAGCGTGGATCAGACCGGCTTGCAGAGCTCCACCGGCGGCGCCACGCCGGCGACCTGCTGGGGCAACTGAGCCTCAGTTCACGCTGTAACCGCGCCCGGCCGCGCAGGCCGCCATGGCGCGCCGGTAGTCGGGGTTGCTGGCCGCGCCGCTGCCCGCCTGATCGGACGCCCACTTCTGGCATTCGCGCTTGTCGGTCGCCTGCTGCTCCGTACTCTGGCCGTTCTTGGGATACATGAAGAGCTGCGCGGCAACCCCCGGCGGGACCTGCGACCCGCTGGGCGCCGCGCCGGCCGCGCCGGCATCGCCGGGGGCCGCGCCGCTCGGAGCCACCCCTGAAGAGTCGGTCGCGCCCGCGGCGCCGGACGCATCGCCCACCGGCGGCGGATCGGTCACCACATAGCCGTCATAGGTGGGATTCCAGGTGTAGTACACGTCGTTCGCGTAGTAGTACGGAACCCCGCTGTACCAATAGGTGGCATAGGCGAGCGGCAGAACCGGCAGGAACCACGAGAAGCCCCAGCCGTAGTAAGCGGCCGGCCAGAAGCCGCCATTCCAGTAGCCGCCGTTCCAGTAGGCGCCCCGCCAGCCGCCGTAGCCGCCATAGCCGCCCCGCCAGCCGCCGTAGCCGCCGTAGCCGCCTCGCCAGCCCCCATAGCCGCCGCGCCAACCGCCATTGCCGCCGCGCCAACCGCCGTTCGCACCGCGGCCGCCGTAGCCGCCGCCGGCATACGCACCGGTCGAGTAACCGTGGTGGGCGTAGCCGCCCGAGTAGCCATAGGCGCCATGGCCGCCGTAGCCCGCCCCGTGGAAGCTGCCGCCGCCGCCGTGGCTGAATCCGCCCGCACCGTAGTGCCCGCCGCCGAAGTGGCCGCCGCCGCCGCCATGCCCGCCGCCGCCGCCGCCACCGCCGCCGCCATGACCGCCGCCGCCACCCCCGGCATGGCCGCCCTGCGCGAGCACCGGCGCCGCCGCGCCGAGGACGGAGCCGAGGACCGCCGCCGCGAGAACCCACCGCCGACCGTTGCTGCTCATGACTGCCATTCTCCGTATTCCCTACCCATTGAGACTCAATGAGATCAACGCGGTTCAGGGGATTTGGTGCACCGGTCGGCGGCGGTGGATCAGGCCCTCAGTCGGCGCGCCGTGCCGCATTGAACATAATATAGGCCGTCCGGCCGGGTGCCGCCTCGAAATAGCGGGCATTGCTCTCGTTCACGATGACCGAGGCGACGTAGAACCGATCGGTCAGATTGTCGATGCGGGCCGATTCGCTGAATCGCCATCGCCGGGTCTCCTGCACGAAGCCCATGCGCAGGTTCTCGATCCAGTAGCCGGACGCCTGCGCGGTATTGCGATCGTCGGCGTAGATGTGCGAGCGCGCCTCGGTCTCCGCCGTCACCGTGAATCCCCAGGGAGCATACCCCCAGGTCAAGCCGCCGTAGAAGGAATTCATGGGCACCGCCGGCAGGTAGCTGCCCGCGAGGACCGTCGACGGCAGGCAGGGCGCGCCGACGCAGGTGCCGTAGGACTGCCCGACCACGGCCCGGATGTAGGTGTAGGCGACGTGGGCGCTGAAGCCGCCGCCCAACGTGGCGTCGGAGGCGAACTCCGCGCCGCGCCGGTTGGTCTCGCCGATGTTCTGGTTGACCGTGCGGCCGTTGGTGTTCGCCAGCACCGCCAGTTCGTCCTCGGTCTTGATGTAGAAGGCGGCGAGATTGGCGCGCACCGGTCCGCTGCCGGCCTTGATGCCGACCTCGTAGTTGTCGCTGCGGGCCGGCTGCAGTCCGAGGTTCATCCCCGGCAGCAACCCGGTGGTCGAGCGGTAGGCCAAATCGTTGAGCGTCGGGGTCTCGAAGCCCTTGCCGTAGGAGCCGTACAGGTTCACGTTGGGACTGGCGCGGAACGTGACCCCGCCCACCGGATCCACGGCCGAGTAGCGCACGGCGCTGTCCGCCCCGTCGACCGTGGGGATGTGTCCGTGCGAGATGATCTCCACGAAGTTGTGGCGCACGCCGGCGATCAGCCGCCAGCGCGCTGCCGGATCCCACTGAGCCTGCAGGTATTGATCGAAATCATAGACGGTGTTCGCCTCGTCGCGGCGCAGCGCCCCCTCCACCCCGAGCTGCGAGCCGTCGAAGTTGAGGTACCCCCGGCGCGTCTCGGCGAGGTCGTCGTAGCTCAGGCCGCCGGTCGTCTGCAGCGGACCGGATAGGAAGTCCCGCTGATCGGTCGCGTGCGCATCCATGCCCCAGAACGTGTGGTCGAGGACGATGACCCCGCCCGGATACAGCGGCGAGCGCTGCTCCACCGCCTGCGGAATGGCCAGGAACTGGGTCGCGGCGCGGTGTCCGACGTAGCTGCTCGCATTGAGCGTGTCGTGCGCGGTCCAGGCATCCTCGAAGGTCGCGCCGAGCTGCTCCTGATCGAGGTCCTTGCGCGTGTCGTAGGGCAGCGCGCCGATCCCGGCCTGCTCCGGATTGGCGGCGAGCTGGGTCTTCGTGAGCCCCAGAGGATCCTGCGTATAGGGGGTCTGGATGGCATTCGCGACCAACGTCAGTTTGGAGCTGTCGCTGGGATTGAAGCGCACCTTGGCATTGAAATTATTGCGCTCGGCGTCGCTGTGGAACCGATACCCGTCGGTCTGGAAATGGGCCCCGTCGACCACGTAGTTCATCGTGCCGTCGTCGCCGGCCGCCTTCAGCGCGTAGCGCTGGGTGTTGAACGCGCCGTACTGCGCCGTGCCGTCCACCTCGTCGCCGGGCGGGCCGTCCTCGGTGAAGATCGCGATCACGCCGCCCGAGGAATTGCCGTACAGCGCCGAGAACGGACCGCGCAGCACTTCGATGTGGTCGGCCGAGCCGATGTCGAACTGGGAAAATTGCCCCTGGCCGTCGGGCATGGTGCCCGGGATCCCGTCCGAGTACAGGCGCACGCCGCGCACGCCGAAGCTCGAGCGCGCGCCGAAGCCGCGCACCGAGATCTGCAGGTCCTGCGCATAGTTCTGCCGATTCTGGGCCGAGACGCCCGGCACCGTCATGAGCGACTCGGACAGATTCACCTGCATCTGGGCGAAGGTGAGCTCGTGCTTATCGATCCGGTCGATCGACGCGGGGATGTCCGCGCTCGCCTCCGCAACGCGGGTGGCCGTGACCACGATCGGCGAATCCTCGAAACCGCTCTCCGCGGCCGTCGCCGGCCAGCACCAACCCATCGTCAACCCCAGACCCAGCAAGCCGCCGGCGCCTAACTTGCGCATGATGTGAGTCATCCCCCTCGAAAGTGATCGTGTTTTTGGCCGGCGCCAGCGGCCGGTCTCGTCATGTTATGTCATGGCTGCCCACAGGGGCACTACGTAGTCGCCGCAGCCCGCGGGGCGCGCAGTGCCCGCCGGCCCTCAAGTCCGGGGCCGGCGGGCCGCTAAATCGGGCTTGAATACCCACAAACGCCATCCCCGTCTGCGCGCCGCGCGCGTCGCGCTGCTCATCGTCGGCAGCTGTGCGGCGGCCGGTGCGAAGGACGCCCGCACCAGCCTCACCGTGAGCGCCACCGTGAACGCCGTGGCGCGCATCGACCTGCGCTCCGCCCCGGCCGCCGTGCACGTCTCGCCGGCCGACCTCGGACGAGGCTTCGTCGACGTCGGCGAGCCGCTGTCGCTGGTCGTTCACAGCAACAGCCGCGAAGGCTTCGCGCTCGATCTCGCGCCGCTCGCCCCGATGTTCTCCTCGCTGACGGTCGAGGGCCTCGAGTCGCCGCAGATCCTAGGACCGGACGGCGGCACCATCGTGCAGCGCTGGCGCGCGCCGCACGAGGTGACGCTGTCGCTGCGCCTGCGGCTCGGCCTCGCGCCGGGTCTCGCCGCGGGGACCTATCCCTGGCCGCTGCGCGTGTCGGTCCGGCCGCTCGAAGCGCTCTGATCAGTAGGTCACCGTGGCGACGATCGTGTCCACGTAGGTGCCCGGCGCGACGTCCTGCAGCGCCGGGATCTGGCCGTACATCGTCACCGCCCGGCTGTAGGTGGAATTGCGCCGATTCAGGAAGGCCGCGAACGGCCCGTCCGCCGTCGAGCCGCCCGTCCCGTCGCCCGCGATCTGCGAATACGCGGCGTCCCAATAGATGCCATAGCCGAGGAAGTTGCTCCCCGACAGCATGCGCCGACCCGTGAAGTTGCTGCTGTTGCCGGCCGAAAGGCTCAACGTGACCGCCACGCGGGCGAAGCGGCCGGACGTCAACCGGCAGTCGATCTGGGCGACGCCGGTGCCGGTCGTGGGCGCGCTCCTCACGGGGTTGTAGATCCCGAGCGCGATGCCGCTGCTCGCGACCGTGCAGGCCACCGTGCCCGGCGCGGCGCCGGCGAGCGTCGCGACGAGCGACATCGCGGCGGCCGCGATCATCCGGACGATGCGCGCGCCGTTCATCGTCCCGTACCCGAGTGCGCGGCGGCCGCGCGGCAGCGGACCACGCCGAGATCCGGCAGCGGATCGTCGGCCGGCGGCGGCTCCAGGCGGAACTCGCACTGCCCGCCCGGCCATGCGGCATGCCCGGCGGTGCCGTGATCGTACCCGGTCACGTACACCTTGCCATCGAAGACCACCGGGAACTGCCCGCCGTTGAAGGTGACCTGGGCGCCCACGGGAACCGCCTGCCCGTCGTCCATGACCAGCCTGAAGGTGCCGCCCCGGGTCTTCTGCACCGGGAAACGCGCGACCACGCCGCTGCGGTACGGCGGCGCCACCAGCGTGCTGCTTGCGCCGATGGTGGTGTCGAGCGGCAGATCCTGCGGGTCGATGCTGATGTGATTGGCCTCGTAGGGCCGCAGATTGAACAGCAGCGCCTTGCCCGACTCGTCGGTGCGCGCGGTGAGCTGATTCTCGACGTAGACCGGCACGTCCGGAAGGCCTCCCAGGTCGACCATCGCGAAGCTGCCGTTGACCGACCGCAGCGTGTCGACGCGGCCGTCGAGCCAGGTGAGCGCACCGCTGACGGTGGCGCTGCGCCCCTCGATGCCGAGATTGCGCGCCGCTTCGACCTCGATTTGCTCGCCGGTGCCCTGCTGCTGCCAGTCCGCGTCGTAGTCGCCGGCGGTGCCGGCCGTCAGGCGGTAGCCGTACCCCGGGCCCACGGGCGGTGTGTCGGTGATCGAGCCCAACAGCTCGTTCCGCGGCGCCCCGAAGCCGCTGCCGCCCGTGGCCGTGGCGGAGACCGCGCGGCGGCCGTCGATCGGCAACACGTAGATCAGGTAGGCGCTGGTCGAGTTCTGGGCGCTCATCAGCGCGAGCGGCGGCAGACTCCCCGCCTGGAAAAAGGGATCCGGCATCTGGGCCCCGATGCGGGTGCGCGACAGGGTGAAGTTGAGCGTGCCCAGGCGGCCGAAGCTCACGGTGTGCGTCAGGCTCACGGTCTGCTGCGTGGGCGCGCTTTGATACGTCTGCCGGACCCACGCCGCCGACAACGAACCGAACATCCCGAGGCCGACGCCCCCCTGCAGGAGACTGCGGCGGCGGATGCGGTACGACGGGTCGAGCGGCTCGCCCACCTGGGAGAAATCGCGGGTGGCCCACTGGGTGTTCACCACCAGGCTGGTATTCGCGCCCCGATGCTCGAAGCCGACGCCGTTCAACCAGCCGGTGCCGCCGGCGTCCCCGCCGTTCGCGGCGGTCACGTTGAGGACGGCGAAGTGCCCGAGCCCGAAGGCGGCATTGAGCCCCGCGGCGTGCGCGGCGTTCTTGAGGTACTCGGCGTGCCCTTCGAGCGTGAATGCGTCCGTGATGCCGCGCCGGTAGCTGCCCTCGGCGAGCATCGCCCCGTAGTCGTCGCTCGCGAGCGCGTAATTGTTGCGCACGTTGCCGAGGTCCACCGAGTACTGGGTCAGGCCGCGCGCGAGCAGGCTGGCGCTGCTGTAGAACGACTGGGTCATCACCTGCTCGCGGCCGAGCGCATCGCGCACGACCACGCTCACGTCGCCGGTGCCCGTGACCGTCGGCAGCCGGTCGACGATGAAGGGTCCGGCCGGCAGCTGGCTGGAATTGACCAGCTGGTTGTTCACGAACACATCGACCGTCGAGGGCACTGTCGCAAGCCCGCCGGCCGAGAGCAGCGGCGTGGTGAGCAGGTCCGGGCGCAGCGCGAAATTGCGGCTCCAGCGCACGCCGGCGAACCGCACCGCGTTGCCCCAGGTGCCCGGATCGCTGATCGAGTCGCCGAGATTCAAGGTGTCCAGGGAATCGACGAAGTCGCGCGTGAAGGTCGTGTCCAGCCGCACCGCCTGCTCGGTGCCCAGCTCGTAGCGCCCCACCATGCTGTTGGTGAGCACGCCCGGGGAGGCGAACATGCCGAGCTCGCCCAGCACGCCGCCGATGCCCTGCCCCTGAATCTGCTGGGCCGACATCTGGTAGTTGAGGAATCCGCCCGGCGAGGCGGCCGTGACGCTCGGGTAGGGGCGTGCGGCCGCGCTGACGCGCGTCGGCGCCAATTCCGCGGGCGGCACCTTGATGAGGACCCGCTGATGCGCCTCATCGACGGTCACCGTGCAGCCCGCGAGCGCGGTCGGCTGAAAATAGCGGTGCCCGTGATATTCGTACGGAGCGGCCTTCGGCAGCGGCAGGCGCAGCTTCGCGAAATCGCCCTCCTCGAGGTACAGCGCCCCGCCCGGCCCGCGCAGCACCACCAGGGACTCGCCGGCCGCGGCGGCGCGCGAGGTCACTTCGAGCACCGCCTCGACCACGCCCTCGGCCGCGCCCTCAGGCTCGGCCGCCCGCGCCGGCGCGCCGGCCCCGAGAGAGGCGGCCAGCAGTGCGCCACAATATGTCTGAATCGCGATCCGGCGAAGATATCCAGTGGTCACGTGGAAACGCCGGTGCGCGGGCGTCAGACGCCGGAGTAGGAGACATCGGCGCCAAGATCGCCCTGATCGCTGTGCCCGTGCAGGCGCCACTGCCCCGACGGCGCGGGGCCGGCGTCGGGCTTCAGCACCCAGACGGCCCGGCTGCCGGGCAGCACGTAGCGCGGCGTCAAGGCCTTGAGTGCGCCGGCGGCGCCCGACGGCGCGTCGAGCTCGAAGTCGATCACTTGAACGTGGCCCGTGCCGCGGTTGGTCGCGGCGACCTCGAGGTTGCCGTCCGCCAGCGCGTGCATCTCCCAGTCGAGCTGGCCGCGGGCCTTGCCGTGCAAGGGCGCCACGAACACCGGCACGCTGAGGCGCAGCGCCACGCGCAGCCCCGTGAAGTCGCTCGGCGCGGCCTGCGGGACCTCCTGCAGGACCAGCCGATAGCTCGTCTCGCGCACCGCATCGGGCGCGCCGCGCAAGGCCACGCGCACGATCTGCTCGCCATGCGCCGGCACCTGCAGCACCGGCGGCGTGACCAGCAGATCGCGGGTCTCCTCGAGCCGCTCCTCCCCGCCGCTCTGCGACCAGGCGAGCAGCCGCACCTCGACGACCACCGGCACGTCGTCCTCGTTGGTCAAGGTGAGCGCCTCGGTGCGATGTCCAGCGGCGAGCTCGGCGCGGATCGGCGCGATGTCGAAGCTGCTCGCGTGCGCCGGCGCCCACGCGCCGATGAGCACGCCGAGCGCCGCGACCGCGCCCGCCGCGGCGAGC
>JAJXZV010000023.1 GCA_021779875.1 Pseudomonadota bacterium | reverse complement strand
CACGTTCTCGTTGAGCATGCGGAAGCGCCGCTTGAGCGCCCCCTCGGTTCCATCCTCCGGCACGTCGGCGAATACCTGAAAGGTCAGGTGATGATCGCCCATCACGAACTCGTTGCTGGTCAGCGCGTCCAGGGCCGCGCCCAGCTCGGCGGCCTGCGAGAGCGCAAAGTCGCCCGCGTTGTGCATCCGATTGACCTGCCGCTGCAGCAGCGACTGCGCGCCCGGCTTGGCGAGGAAGGCGAAGGACTGCGTCAGCACGAAGCAGAACGGCGCGGACAGCAGTGCGTCGAACATGCCGACCGTGGTCGGCGTCGGGTATTCCTTGATGCCGAGCATCGCGCCGACCCGGGTGCCGGCGGGCGAACGGTACTCGATGGTCTCGGTCCCGAACAGCAGCCGCACCCCGGCGAGCGTCTCGTGCACCGGCGCCCGCGGCAGCGGCATGGGCCGCCAGACGCCGTCGGTCAGCAGGCCGAGATACTCGAGCAACGAGGAGAACCAGCATCCGCGGCTGCGGTAGCTGCCGAGCGCCTCCGGCTCGTAGCGCGCGAGCGAGGCGCCCACGGTCCGCGCGAGCTTGTCGCAGACGTCGAGCGACTCGCCCAGGTGCCGATCGTCGCCGTCGCGCTGCGCCCGGACGAGCAGGCGCGTGAGCAGCCCTTCGGCCGAGCCGGCGACCGGCCGGTAGACCACGGCGAGATACAGCTCGTTCGTCATCAGCGTCTCGCGCGCGAGGCGCCGCCGATACTTCCCGTGCAGGTGGGCCGCGAAGCCGGCCGACGGCGGGTCGGTTTCGGGCGGATCGTGACTCACGCGCCGGCGCACGACGTGGCTCCAGAGCGCGACGTTCGGCGCGGCGATGTTCCGCCACAGCACGTTCAGCCGCTCGTGCCACTGGTTGAGCTCCACGTCGTCGCGGCTCTCGAAGCTCGCGCCGCCGAGCCTGAAGGCCTGCACGTAGTCGCCGCTGCCGGTGCGCAGCACCGTCGGCGCGACGTGCGCGCGGTACGGAATGCGCTCGGCCGCCGTGGGCTCGCGACGCACGGCGCGGCGGCGGGCGGCCGGGGTCACGCCGACCTCCGCGGCGCCGGCACGACGACGGTCGGCGGAACGGCGCGCCGCCGCCCCCGGCGGTCGGGCAGGTCGAGCCGCAGCGGCGAGTAGCTGCTCGCCCGCCATATGCGCCAGTTGCCGAACCATGCCGGCAGGCGCGTGCGCGCCCAGAGCAGCGCGAGATCGAAGATGCGCGCGTCCCGGGCGCACAACAACATGCACACGCCGTGGATCGGCAGCGCCAGCAGCAAGGTGAGCAGATTCTTGCCGAGCAGGAACAGCTCGAGCGTGAACACCATGTTGAGCAGCAACGCCGAGTACGTCACGCCCCAGCGCATCGGCGGTCGCGTCGCACCGACGAACAGCGGATCGGCCGTGAGCCCTGGATTCCTGGCGTGCATCGGACACCTAGACCCCGAACATGCCGCGCACCCAGGTGACGATCTGCGGCGCACCGAAGGCGATCGCGATGCCGAGAATCGCGCCGATGCACCACCCCCAGGACATGCGGTTGGCCATCGCCATGCCTCCGAGCACCATCACGAGGATGATGGCCACCGGCGTCAGCCAGGCGAGGATGTTGGTCTGCAGGGAGGTCGCCCCGGTCATGAAGGGCGACGCCTGCGCCAGCGCCCAGTCGGGCGCCGCGAGCGCCGCGAGCAGGAACACCGCGGCCGCGGCGTAGCGCACGCTGCGCATGGAGAGTCTCGGGGAGTGATGCATGGCGAGATCCCCCGGCCTACATTTCCGCTTCGAGCACGCCGGCCGGGTGCTCCTCGCCGCGCGCCGCGAGCTCCTCGCGCTTCGCCTTGCCCGGCGCCCCGAAGCGGAAGTTCTGCACGACGAACGAGTAGTCGTATTGCTTCTCGCCCTCCTTGTCGGTCCAGTTGTTCGCGCGGATCTGCGCCTGCAGGATGAGCTGGTCGCCCTTGCGCGCATTCTTCGCGATCGCCTCGCCGAGGCTCTCGAAGGCGACGAACCAGAGGCTGGTGGCGGTCTCGCGCGCGTTGCCCTGCTCGTCCCGGCCGGCGTAGTCGTTGCCGACCAGGCACAGTCGCGTGTAGGTGAGATCGCCCTTGACCGCGAGCTCGGGATTGCGGGCCAGGTTGCCGATGGCGGTGACCGTGAAGCTGTTCATCGGAGTACTCCTTGATGTGGCTGGGATGGCGGCGCCGCGAAACGGAATCTCGGGACGCGCGGCCAGTGTGAGCGGCGCGCCCCGCGCGGTGAACGGCCGTAACTGCCGATTTCGCGGAGAAACCGCGTATCGATGAAATTCAATTAGAATTGCGCACGACCCCCGAAGGACGCCGTCGTGAACGATCCCGCAGACCCCCCCGCCGCCCGTGCCCTCGAGGTCGAGCAGCTGCACAAGCGCTATCGCGAGCTCGCGGCGGTCGACGGCGTCTCCTTCGAGGTGCTTCCGGGCGAGGTGGTCGGCCTCCTGGGCCCCAACGGCGCCGGCAAGACCACCACCATCAACATGATCCTCGGACTGCTCGAGCCGACCAGCGGCCGCGTGCGCATCGCCGGCATCGACGTCGCGACGCGGCGCGCGCAGGCGCTCGCCCGCACGAATTTCGCGGCCGTCTACGCGACGCTGCCCGGAAATCTGTCCGTGCGCGAGAACCTGCGCTACTTTGGCCTGCTGTACGGCGTCGGCGCGCTCACCGCGCGCATCGAGCATCTTCTCGAGGAGTTCGACCTGGTGCGACTGCGCGACACCAAGTGCGGCCTGCTGTCCTCCGGCGAGCAGACCCGCGCCGCGCTCGCGAAGGCGATGCTGAACGAGCCGCGCCTGCTGCTGCTCGACGAGCCGACCGCGTCGCTCGATCCGTCCGCCGCGCGCTCGGTGCGCGAGCGGATCAAGCGGCTCGCCACCCGGGACCGCTGCGGCATCCTGTGGACCTCGCACAACATGGGCGAGGTCGAGGCGGTGTGCGACCGGGTGCTGCTCATGTCGCGCGGCCGCGTGCTGCTCGAGGGCGAGCCGCACGCGCTGCCGCACGAGCACGGGGCGGGCTCGCTCGAGGAGCTGTTCATCCGCGTGGCGCGCGAGCCGCTCGTGGCCGCCGTGGGCGGCCCGCCGTGAAGGCGCGGCCGATCGTGGGCATCGTGCTGCGCCAGTTCTATCTGCTGCGCGGCAGCCCGGTGCGCCTGTTTCCCATGATCACCTGGGTGGCCATCGACATCGTGCTGTGGGGCTTCATCACGCGCTACCTGAACGCCGTGAACGGCGGCCGCTTCGACTTCGTGCCGACGCTGCTCGGCGCGGTGCTCCTGTGGGACTTCTGCACGCGCATCATGCAGGGCGTCACCACCGCGTTCCTCGAGGACGTCTGGTCGCGCAATTTCCTCAACCTGTTCGCCTCGCCGCTGTCGATCGGCGAGTACATCGCGGGCCTCGTGCTCTCGAGCATCATGACCAGCGTCGTCGGCGTGATCGTGATGTGGCTGCTCGCCACCGGCGTCTTCCACCTGCAGATGTTCGCGGTCGGGCTGCCGCTCGCCGCGTTCTTCATGGTGTTGTTCACCTTCGGCATCGCCCTCGGCATCTTCGGCACCGGCGTGGTGCTGCGCTTCGGGCCGGCCTCCGAGTGGCTGCTGTGGCCGCTGCCGGCGCTGCTGTCGCCCTTCGCGGCGGTGTTCTATCCGCTCGCGACGCTCCCTCCCTGGATGCGTGCCGTGGCCCACCTGCTGCCGCCCGCCTACGTGTTCGAGGGCATGCGCGGGCTCTTGGCGGGGCAGCCGCTCGCGCTCGGCGCCCTGCTGCAGGGCGCGGCGCTCGCCGTGGTGGAACTGCTGCTCGCCGCGTACTTCTACACGCGCGTCTACCGCCACGCGGTGCGCAGCGGCCTGCTCGCCCGCTACGCGGCCGAGAGCGCCGCCTGA
The DNA here is from genome assembly GCA_021779875.1 of Pseudomonadota bacterium. Classification (GTDB taxonomy): domain Bacteria; phylum Pseudomonadota; class Gammaproteobacteria; order Steroidobacterales; family Steroidobacteraceae; genus Bog-1198. The sequence goes on along the minus strand of JAJXZV010000023.1, from coordinate 1,710 downwards.
AGCCGTCGATGCACGAGCTCGACAATCCGATCTGGTCCGCGCTGACGGGGCCGCAGGCCGGGTTCGCCGGCGCCATCGGCGCGACGCGCTGGTACCCTTCGGCGGTCGCACCGTTCGCGGCCGTGGCCCAGGCCGCGGCAGCGGCCGCGCCGGCGCTCGATGCGGCCCTCGCCCGAGGCCTCGCCCCGCCGGTCTATTTCCTGGGCGTGGTCCCCGACGCCCTGCCCGCCGGCTGGACGTTCGCCGCGCGCTCGCGCGTGCTGCAGCTCCTGCCCACCGCCGAGTTGGCGGCCGAGGAGGATCCGGAGTGCGTCGAACTCGGGGTGACGCATCGCGAGACCATGCTCGAGCTCGCGCGCAGCGCCTTCCCCGACTATTTCCGGGAGCGCACCGCGGAGCTCGGCACCTATCTCGGCCTGTTCGCCGGCGATCGGCTGGTGGCGATGGCCGGCGAGCGCATGGCGACCCCGCGCCACCGCGAGATCAGCGGCGTGTGCACCCATCCGCAGTTCGCCGGCCGCGGCCTCGCCCGCCGCCTGACCCTGACGCTGCTCGCTCGGCATCGCCGCGCCGGCATCCGCTCGTTCCTGCACGTGAGCGAGCACAATCCGCGGGCGCAGCGCCTGTACGCCTCCCTGGGATTCGTCGAGCGCGCCGCGCTCGAGCTCGCGCGCGTCGAACGCTCAGTGCCCGAGCACCGACAGGGCGCTCGCGACCACGCTTAGAGCGACCACCAGCAGCGGCCGCGTGCCCGGGCGCATGAGCAGCGCCAGCGCCACGAACACCACCAGCGCATCGCCGCCGCTCGTGACCGTCGTGGTCCACACCGGATCGTAGAGCGCCGCGGCGAGCACCCCCACCACCGCGGCGTTGACCCCGGCGAGCGCCGCCGGCACCAGCGGGTGATGCGCGAGCCGGCCCCAGAGCGCCGCGGCCGCGGCCGCGAGCAGCAGCCCCGGTGTGAAGATCGTCAGGCACGCCACCAGCGACCACGCGGCCGTGGCGCCGGCCGGCGCGGCGGCCGCGCCGAGATAGGCGGAGATGGTGAACAGCGGCCCGGGCATCGCCTGCGCCATGCCGTAGCCGGCCAGGAACACGTCGTCGCTCACCCAGCCGCCCGGCACGAGCGCATCGCGCAGCAGCGGCAGCACGACGTGGCCGCCGCCGAACACCATGGAGCCCGCCCGATAGAAGATGTTGGCGAGCGCGAGGTAGCCGTGGGGCGCGCCGAGCGCGAGCGCCGGCAGGCCGATCAACAGGACCGCGAACACCGTCAGCGCGATCCAGCCGGCGCGCGCGCCGCACAGGCGGCGTGCGGCGGCGGGCGCCAGGGTGAGCGAGCGGCAGAACAGCATGCCGGCGATCGCGGCCGCGCCCAGGGCCGCGAACTGATAGGCGGCGCCGGCGAGCAGCAGCGCGACGGTGGCGGCCACGCCGATCAGCGCGCGCACGAGGTCCGGACACTGGCGCACGGCCATGGCCCACACCGCCTGCGCGACGATCGCCACCGCGGCGAGCTTCAAGCCGTGCACGACCGCCAGCGCGATCGGCGCATGCAGCATGGGCTCGAGGCGCGCCAGCGCGTACATGAGCAGCGCCGAGGGCAGCGTGAAGCCGAGCCAGGCGGCCAGCGCCCCCGGCCAGCCCGCGCGCCACAGGCCCACCAGGAAGCCCACCTGATTGCTGTTCGGACCCGGCAGCGTCTGGCAC
>JAJXZV010000308.1 GCA_021779875.1 Pseudomonadota bacterium | reverse complement strand
GGCACCTTGATCGCGGGCACCTGCACCACCGTGAGCCTGATTGCGCAACCCGGCACCAACCAAGCGGTCTTCCAGTGTGCGCTGTCCGGCGCAAACAGCACCCTGCTTGCGCTGCCGGCTGCCCAGACCTTGTACCTCATCGTCGCGGGCACCACCGCGAGCCCGGTGTCCACGGTGACCACCTGCATTCCCAACACTTCCTCGAGCGCCCTCTGCGGCAGCCAATCGGTGCCCATCACCTATTTCGGACCGCTGGCCCTCACCAGCTGGAACGCCACCGTCTCGACGTCGCCCTACACGCCGGGCAGTTTCGTCACGGTGCCGAACGTCGTCACGCTGAGCCAAACGACCGCGACGACACAACTGTTCAACACCGGCCTGACTCAAGAAAACGTGATCTCGGCGCCGAGCAGCACGGCGGCCGCGGGCGTGGTGATCGGCCAGACTCCAGCGGCTGGAACGACGGTTCCCTCCGGCTGGCCCTATGACCTGATCGTGTCGAGCGGTCCCCCGGCCGTTGCCGTGCCGTCGGTGGTGGGCAGCACCCAGAGCCAGGCGATCGCCGCGCTCACCGCGGCGGGATTCCAAGTGAATTCCGTCACCGCCGCGCCCAGCGCCGCAAACGTTGCCGGTCTCGTCGCCGCGTCGACTCCCGCGGCCGGGACGCTGGCAGCCGCAGGTTCTGCGGTCGCCCTCACCGTCAATGCCGGCCCGCCCGCGCCGCCGGTGCTCGTCAATTTCAGTGGCGACGGCACCTCGAGCTTCCATTACTTCTTGTATGCCTACAATATCCCCGGCGTTGGCGGGCCCCAAGAAGCGTTCATCAACACGGCCGAGAACAACCCGTCATCGCCCTATGCGCTCTACGGCAACGCCGCCGGCGGCTTCGATTCCGCAGGCAACCCGCAAGTGTTCGAATTATCCTATTCGGATCAGACCACCGCGGTCTCCTGCGGCACGTCGATCGGCTGCAATCAGGCGCTCTTTGGCACCGGCACATTGACCATCATCGCGGTGAACACGTGCACCGCGGTCGGCGGCGTCGCCAACGTCGGGCTCGCCAGCTGCGATTGGACGCAAGGCGCGTTGGGCGCCGGCGCGCTTTACGCCGGGTCGAGCATCGACACGGTCAACGGCACCCTCAATGCCAATTCGGTCAATCAGGCGACGTTGAGTGTCGCCTATACGCCGACGGCCTCGTTCGCCGTGGCCACCGGAATCAAGACGACGATCTCGGGCGCGGCGCAAGGGTATTTCACCGTCACCGGCGCCACGCTGAGCGTGGCGCCCAGTGGTTCGCTGACGCCCACGCCGGTTCAGTTGTGCTTCTTGACCTTCGGATGCTCGACGGTGGCCGCCGCGGGGCCGTTCCCGGCGGGCACGCCGGGCCCCTTCTATCTGCCGTTCGATATCGACTGGAGGGCGAGCGTGTCGCCCACGCCCTATGCCGCGCCGTCGAATTCCGTGACGGTTCCGAGTGTGGTCGGTGCAACCCAGGCGGCGGCCGCGACGACGTTCGCCGCGAGCGGCCTCGTGACCGGATCGGTGACGACCCAGTCGAGTGCGACCGTGCCCGTCGGCGTCGTCATCAGTCAAAGTCCGGCGGCGGGCGCGAGCGCCGCAGACGGCTCGGCGGTGAATCTGACCGTCAGCAGCGGTCCGCTCGTCGGCGACGTGAACGGGGATGGTGTCGTGAATTGCCTCGACCTGGCGATCGTCCGGGCCTCGTTCGGCAAGCGGCTCGGTCAGGCGGGCTTCGATCCCCGGGCCGACGTCAACGGCGATGGCGTCGTCAACATCCTCGATCTGTCGACCGTCGCACGAGCGCTGCCGGCGGGAACGGTGTGCCAATGACGATGCCGATGAGAATCCCGATTCGACGCGAGCGTCGCCAACGGCGGATAGGAAGAATTAGCGACGCCTCTTATAAGCGCCCGAGGCGCCTTGCGGGCGCCATCGACACGCGGCTCACGGCTCCGGGCACGGTGGCGCCCGCAGACGCTTGCCGGTCGCCGCATGGATCGCGTTCACGAGCGCCCCACGGTCACTGGCCGCCCGAGTGATACGCCGCCTCGGCGTTCGCGAGGCCGAATCCGTAACCCGGATCCCACGCGGCGGCGCCCAGGGGGGCGGCGGTGCCGCGCAGGGCCTTCAGGACCTGGACTCGATCGAATCCGGCACTTTCGAGCAGGGCAACCGCGCCGGCCACCGCCACGACCGCGGACGAGGTCCCGCAGAACTGGTTGTTCACGAGCGACGTGCCATTGCTGAATGGCACCGTGACGCAGTCCGGCGCCACGAGATCGGGTTTGTTGATCTCAATCGGAGTCGGCAGCCGCAGATAGTCATAGCCGTCCGCCGCCGCCGCATCGGGGATGGATTGAAAGTCGAGGCGGAACGGCCCGTAATTGGTCCACGGGTCGAGCTGCATGGGCGAGGTCACCACCGTCGATCCGACCACCAGGGCATCCGGGAAGTCGCCCACCGAGCCGCCGGCGAGACCGGAGCTCGAGTGGCCAAGCGCCTGACACTCGATGTTGCAGGTCGCGCTGCCCTCGGTGATCTGAACGGACAACCCGTCGGTCGCGCTGCCGGCATCCAGGGTCACCGCCAGGTGCACCATCTGCGCGGCGCCCGAGGGGTTCGTGTATTCGACGACGAGCGTCGGATTCGCCTGGTCGCTCGCGACGGCCAGCGGCTGCAGCGAATCGTCCAGCAAGTAGGCGCTCAGCGCGTGATTGGCCGCGCCATGGGGCGGATCGTTCCAATTGACGATCAATTTGAGGTGCTTGCCGGCGGGTAGTGAGACCGAATTATAGGGATCGCTCGCGCCCCCGCTGGCCGCGCCGAAATCGAGCGTCGTACGCATCACCCCGCCGACGGAACCCTGAATCGCCGCGAATGGCCCCCGCCAATAGCCGCCCGACTGCTCGTTGCCCGCGAGATGAATGAACACCAGCCGAGGATTCGCGGCCTCCAATGCAGTGACGATATCGGCCGTGGCGTCCGGATAGAACTGTCCGGAGAACAGAATGTCATCGACGATCACATCGGCCTGGAAATTCGTCGCGAGATCCTTGATGCAGCCATAGAAATCCAGGTCCCTGCCGTCGCAGAAGCCAAGCACCGCGTCGGGCGCGTGCTGATGCACGAGCTCGAGCATCCAACTGCCCTCATCGAGGCTGCCCGGCACACCCTGGCTGAGATAGATGGATGCGGGTAGCACGCCGGCCTGCTGATACGAGGTCAAGTAGGCGACGCCGGTGCTGATCACACCGACGCGCACGCCAGCTCCGCGAAACCCCGCCGCGCGCAATTTGTCCATGTGCAAGATCGCGTCGGCTTCGCTGGTCACGGGAGGTGCGCCGGCCCCCGGCGCGCCCGCGCCACCACAGGCCGCGATGGCGAGCGTCGCGGCGGCCACCAGCAGGCGAATTGCGCACACTCTGGTTCGCAGGGCGACACTCCCCATGTCATGAGCCATCGCACTTACGTGTACAATTTTTAAGTATACGAGCCGAGCGTCGGCCCTGCCACGACAAGTACGGCGAGGCAACCATGCAGCAACCTCATGCGATCACTCGCGGGCACCGGGCTCGCTCGGCCGCCGCGCGGGCTTGCGCTGCGCTGGCCCTGAGCGTGCTCCTCGGCGCGTGCGCCGCTTCGCCGCCCGCACCGCCGACGCGGGTTCCCGACGCGCTACGCCCCCCCCTGGATGCGCAGCGTCTGTCGCAGGTCTTGCACGGCTCGGGCGTTCAGATCTACGAATGTGCACGCAGCCCGAAGGAGACCGCGCGATTTGCCTGGCTCTTCAAGGCGCCGGCGGCCGAGCTGTCCGACCCGCGCGGCAAGGCGGTGGGGAGACATTATGCGGGCCCCACCTGGGAGGCGAACGACGGCAGCCAGGTGGTCGGCGAGGTGGTTGCGAGCGACGCTGCGCCGACGGCCGATGCCATTCCATGGTTGTTGCTGCGCGCCAAGTCCACGGCGGGCGCGGGTGCGTTCGGCGGCACCACGTTCATTCAGCGCCTGCACACGCTCGGCGGCCGAGCGCCGGCCGTCGGCTGCGACGAGGCGCATCTGGGGCAAGCCGCAAGCATTCCCTACGAGGCCGACTACTACTTCTACGCGCCGCGCCGGTAGCGGCGGTGAGGCCGGGTGGCCGCTCAGTCGTCGTCCTGCTTCGCGGCGACGGTCACGAGGGTCGTGGCGGTGGCGGTGGCGCCGAGCGAGTTGGCACAGCCGAGCGCGTAGGTCGTGCTCGCCATGATCGAGGAGATCGTGAGGCTGCCGCTCGCCGCCAGTCCCCGGTAAGTCGAGCTGCCGCCCGAGATCGCGCAACTCGTCGCGGTCGCGGACCAACTGAGCGTCGTCGAGCCGCCGACCGTGATCTTCGACGGGCTGGCACCGAAGGATTGGATCTGCGGCGGCGGGACCACGGTCACGGTCGCCGTCGCCGTCGTGCTGCCGCCCGCGCCGGTGCAGGCAAGCGAATAGCTCGCGGTAGCGGCGAGCGCGCCCGTGGACTGGGTGCCGCTCAGCGGTTCGCTGCCGCTCCAGCCGCCCGAGGCGGTGCAGGCGGAGGCGTGCTGCGAACTCCAGGTGAGCGTCGCGGCGGCGTTGGGCGCTATGCTCGACGGGCTCGCCGTGAATGACACCACGGGTGCCGGGCAGGCAGGCGGTGCGTCGGGGGCGACCAGCGGCCATTGCGCGTTGGCCGCATGGCCGAGGATGCGGGTGTTGATCGTCAGATAGAGATTCGCCAGCCGTCCGCGGATTTCGCCCCAGGGATTCGGATTGGCCGCGTTGCCCGGGTAGTCGGCGGCGGGGTTCGGGTCCTGACCCACCAGCGTGTCCACTTTCACGACCTGGTTGGCCGCACACGCATAGTCGCCTTGCGACAGATAGGTGTTCACCACGCCCAAGGCCGTCTCCAGCGTCTGCCGGGTCGTGGTGGCGATATTGGCCGTGTCGGCCGTGGCGTACAGGTGGTCGTACTTCGCCTGTGCGTAGCCGGCGAGGCCGCCGCTCAACGCCGCCGTGTTCAGGGTGAGCCCGACTCCGTACACCGACATGCCCCGGGTGCCCGAGCCCGATGCGTCGCAGAATCCGGTCATCTCCACGAGTTGCATGAGCCCCGTGACGGGATCGACCTCGACGATGCTGCCCTCGCTGGGACTGGCATCGGAACGCGGAGCCCAGGCGAGCACGCCCGCCGGGCAGGACGGATTCGTCAACCCCAGGGCGGGCGGCAGGATTTGATCGGGGCTTTCCTGGCTGTACACCAGCAAACCCGGGATGCCGTCCACACCGCCGGCGACGGAACGGATCAATGCGAAGCCCGAGCCGGAGGCACCCGAGGCGCCGCACATGGTTCCCGGGATGATCTCGTTGCCGAAGCCCGGGCAGAGCGTCGCGACGTTGAGGGTGGTGCCATCGCACACGCCGCCGCTCACCCGGGGATCGGCGGCGACCACGCAGGTGTCCTCGACCACGTTGCCGGTGGGCGATCGAGCGCCGGCGACGGTGATTTGATGCGGCAAGGCGCCGCTCGGATTGCAGCCCGTCGCGGCGGCGCAACTCGCGGCCGCGATGGCATCCAGGCGGGTCACGGCCAGGCCGTCTGGCGTGGTGACGCCTTGGGTGGCCGCGCCGATCAAGTTGTTGCCGCCGGCGCTCGGCGGC
>JAJXZV010000016.1 GCA_021779875.1 Pseudomonadota bacterium | reverse complement strand
AAGGCTGGCTGGTGAAGCCGGTACTTTGCGCGGTTTCTACCAACGGCGCTAAGTAAAAGCTGAGCCGACGAAGGAGGCTTTGCTTTAGGCGTGGGAGTAATGAAGTGGTCGCTGACGGAGGAGGCGGTGCAGCGGATCCGTCCGCTGCCGGGCCTGCTCCCGCGCTCCGGCCTCACGCTCGGCCCGGACGGGCGCGCGACCGGCATCCTGGTGGCCGCCGCCGAGCCTGCCGGCACCTTCGACCGCGCCGCCGTCGCCGCGCTGCAGGCGGCGCGCTACGAGCCGCTGCCCAAGAGCGTGCCCCAGGTCACCCGACCTGCGAAGCAGCGCGTGACCTTCAAGTTGTCGAATTAGCCCATCGCTCCGGAGTACAGACCCATGAAATCCCCAGTCGAACAGGATGCAGTAGCACGCAGCCGCGTCCGCGTCGACATCCTGCTCATCGCCGCGGCCTGCGTGGCCTTCGTCGGCGCCGTGTTCATCCCGGGGCTGCGTCTCGCCAAGACGCTGTCGAACGACGCCGCCGCACTGAAGTTCGTGAGCGAGCAGCGCCGCTATTCGCTGGCGATCCAAAGCGCGGTCGCCGCGGTGCAGGACCGCCTCGATTCCGGCGGCTACGTGCAGACCCCGATCGATCAGCTGCGCCGCGACGCCCAGGCGCTCACCGAGGCGACCAACCGCATGGGCGCCGCGCAGGCCATCGGCTGGTTCGACGCCCCGACCGAGACCACCGCGCTGGCCGATGCGGACGTGAAGGCGAGCGTGACGGCGCTCGCGGCCGAGTGGTCGGCCTATCGCCGCCGCCTGCAGCCGCTGTTCGAGTTCCAGGGCATTCCGTACTTCGATAGCGAGAGCGCCGGCACCCACCTCAATCCGGCCGGCCGCCGGCTCGCCGAGGCCACCACCTCGGCGTTGCGCGCGGCGCGCGAGGCCATTCCGAAGATCGACGCCGACTTCAACGGCATCGGCGACGCCCTGCAGAAGAGCAGCGCCGCCGCGGCGTCCACCCTGAGTCTCGTGATGCTCCTCGGCCTGCTGCTCGCGGCGACCATGGTGGCGCTCGGCATCATGCTGCAGCTCGGCCGACAGCGCCAGGAGGAGGCCGTGCTCGAGGCCAAGCGCCAGGCCGACAGCATCTTCCGCACCATGAAGGAAGGCCTGTTCCTGCTCGACCGGGATCTGGTCATCGGCGCGGCGCACTCGGCCGCGATGCGCGACCTGTTCAAGCGCGACGACGTCGCCGGCCTGACGTTCGAGGACCTGCTCAAGGACATCGTGCCCGCGAAGACGCTCGCCACGGCGATGAAATTCGTGCGCGTGCTGTGGACCGAGCGCACCAACGAGAACCTGGTCAAGTCCATCAATCCGCTGGGCGAGGTCGAGGTGCACTTCCCCGGCGAGTCCGGCAGCGCGGCGCCGCAGTACCTCGAGTTCGACTTCCACCGCGTGCGCAGCGGCACGGACATCTCCCACATCCTGGTGTCGGTGTCGGACGCGAGCGCGCGGGTCGCCCTGGGCCACGAGTTGAAGGCCGCGCAGGACCAGTCCCAGTCGCAGATCGACACCCTGCTCGGCCTGCTGCGGGTCGACCCCAAGCAGCTGGCGTCGTTCCTCGGCGACTCGGACGTCGCGCTGCAGATGGTCAACTCCATCCTGCGCGAACCGGCGCGCGAGGAGAGCGCGTTCCGCAAGAAGGTCGATTCGATCTTCCGCCAGGTGCACGCGGTCAAGGGCGAGGCGGCGGCGATCGGGCTGACCACCATCGAGGACCGGGCGCACCGGTTCGAGGAGGACCTGCGTGCGCTGCGCGAGAAGGGGGACCTGTCGGGCAACGACTTCCTGCCGCTGATCGTCAAGCTGGACGACCTGTTCACGCACCTGCAATCGATCCGCGACCTGGTCGCCAAGCTCTCGCGCCTGCAGCAGGCGGCGGCTCCGGCGGCGGAGCGCGGCGCTCCGGCTTCGGCGGCCGCGCCGACCGACGTCGATTCGATGCTCAAGCAGCTCGCGGAGAAGGTGGGCCACGAGAACGGCAAGGCGGCGCGCGTCGAGTCGGCCGGTCTCGAGGCGCTGCCGAACGCCTATCGGCGCCTCGTCAAGGACATCGCGGTACAGGCGGTGCGCAATGCGGTGATGCACGGCATCGAGACCCCGCAGGCGCGGCGCGCGGCCGGCAAGGATCCCTGCGGGTTGATCCGCATCGAGGTGGAGCCGCAGGGTGCGGACGGGTTCCGGCTGTCGATCGAGGACGACGGACAGGGCCTGTCCACCCAGAAGATCGTCGCCACGGCGATGCAGCGCGGCCTGGTGAGCGCCGATGAGGCGCCCACGCTCGGCCCGAAGCAGGCGCTGCGGCTGTTGTTCCGCGCCGGCTTCTCGACCTACGACAAGTCCACCAAGGATGCGGGCCGCGGCGTCGGCATGAACCTGATCGCGAACCTGGTGCAGGAGGCGGGCGGCCGGATCGGGGTGTCGACCGCGCCGGGCAAGTTCACGCGCTTCACCGTCAACCTGCCCGTGCTGCAGAGCGCGGGAAAGAATCATGAGGCCGCCTGATGAGCGAGGGGCCGAACGTCCTGAAGATGCTGATCGTGGATGATTCGAACATCATCCGGCGCCGCATCGAGCGTTCCCAGCAGATCGACCGCCTCGAGGTGGTCGGCGCGGCGGCCAACGGGGTCGAAGCGGTGGAGTTGTTCCGCCGCACCGGCGCCGACGTGGTGACCATGGACCTGACCATGCCGGAGATGGACGGCATCGAGTGCGTCACGGAGCTGGTGCGGATCAGGCCCGACGTGCTGATCCTCGTGATCTCCGCGCTCGCGGACAAGGCCACGGCCGTGGAGGCGATCGAGCGCGGCGCGAATGGATTCCTGTGCAAGCCCTTCACCGACCGTCAGCTCAACGGCGCGTTGGAAGAGCTGCTGGCGGGCCGTTGACCATGTTCCGCGAAACCGAGCTGCGAATCTTCATCGACGGGGCCCTGCGGGTGTTCGAGACGCTCACCAATCAGGCCGCGACCGTGGGCTCGCCTTACCTGGTCACCGACGGCAAGCCGGGCACCTACGATTTCGCCGGGGTCATCGACATCACGGGAATCCGCAAGGGTCTCGTGTACTTCACGGCGCCGCGCGGCATGCTGACGGTGCTGCTGATGCGCATGCAGGAGACGGACACCAGCGAGGAGAACATGCGCGACCTCGTGGGCGAGGTGGCCAACACCATCTCGGGCAACGCGCGCCGCGATCTCGGCAAGGGCTTCGTGATCTCGGTGCCGAACGTGCTCGCCAACGCCTCCGAGGGCGTCGGCCTGCCGCACGCGCGCTGCTTCGTCATCCCGATCAACTGGCGCACGCACGCCGCCAAGCTGGTGGTCTGCCTGCAGTAGGCGGCCTCCGCCGGCCGTCGCTTCAGAGCGCGGAAACCCCGCTGAGGGTGGTCAGGCTCTGGGTTCGGGTGAGGGCGATGAATTCGCGGATGTAGGCCGCCTGCGCGCCCACGGTCGTGGTGGCCGCGTACAGCTCGCAACGCAGCCCCCCCTGGCCGATGGGCCGCGACACCACGTAGCCGCGTTCGATGTAGTTGCCCACCGTCCAAGAGGGCAGGGCGGCGATGCCGCGGCCGCTCGCCACCAGCTGCAGGATCGCGACGGTGACCTCGGCGGTGCGCCGCTTCGGGTCGATGCCGGCGGGGGTCAGGCAGTGCTTCATCACGTCGAGCATGTCGTCGGCCACCGGATAGGTGATCAAGGTCTCGTCGGCGAAGTCACGGGCCTCCAGCCAGTGCTTGGCGGCGAGGCGGTGGCGCGGGCTCATCAGGGCGACGCTCTCGTAGCGGAACAGCGGACTGAAGACCACGTCGGGCTGCTCGGGCTGGCGGTCGTGGATGACGGCGAGTTCCGCCTCCCCGCGGGCGAGCAGCGGCAGCGGATCGGCGACGAAGCCCGAGAGGATGTCGAGCTCGACCTCCGGCCAGAGCGAGCGATAGGCGTCCATGGCCGGCATCAGCCAGTCGAAGCAGCTGTGGCATTGCACGACCACCCGCAGCGGACCCGCGTGCCCCTGGGCGAGGCGCGCCACGTCGCGGCCGGCTTCGGCGACCTGCGGCAGCACCACGCGCGCCAGGGCCAGCAGCCGCTGGCCGATGGCGGTGAAGCGCAGCGGGCGGACGTTCTTCTCCACCAGCGCGGCGCCGTAGTGGCTCTCCAGGGCCTTCAACTGGTGGGACAGCGCCGACTGGGTCAGGAACAGGCGCGCGGCCGCCTTGGAGAGGCTGCCGCACTCGGCGAGCGCCACCAGGGTCTCCAGATGCCGCAGTTCCAGGGCGCTGCTCGCCATGAAGTTGGTTCACCTCGACTATGAAGATAATGAGATTGAGTCATAGCGCAGCGGCCCGCATCATGTCAATCGTCTGAGTCGTCGGGAGCGGCAGATCATGTCGGGCGCGGTCGAGGTGTCATTCGAGTTCTTTCCGCCGAACGATGCGGCCATGGGCCAGCAGCTGTGGGCCTGCGTGCAGCGGCTCGCGCCGCTCAAGCCGAAGTTCGTGTCCGTGACCTACGGGGCCGACGGCTCCACCCGCTCGCGCACCCACGATCTGGTGGTGCGCATGCTGCGCGAGACCGACCTGGTGGTGGCGCCGCACCTGACCTGCGTGGGCGCCACGCGCGAGGAGGTGCTCGGCATCGCCCGAGACTACTGGCGGCACGGCATCCGGCACCTGGTGGCGCTGCGCGGGGATCCGCCGGACGCCGAGAGCGGTGCCCGCCACCGTCCCCACGAGGGCGGTTTCGCCTACGCCGCCGACCTCGTGCGCGGGCTGCGCGAGGTTGCCGCCTTCGAGATCTCGGTGGCCGCCTATCCGGAGGGACATCCGGAATCCGCGGGCGCCGCCGCGGACATCGTGAACCTCGGCCGCAAGATCGACGCCGGCGCGAACCGCGCCATCACCCAGTTCTTCTTCGACACGGATGCCTATCTGCGCTTTCGCGATCGGTGCGCCGCGGCCGGCATCCGCGCGCCCATCGTGCCCGGGATCCTGCCGATCACGCGCTTCGCGCAGCTGCGGCGCTTCGCCGCGCGCTGCGGCGCGTCAGTTCCCGAGTGGCTGAGCCGGCGCTTCGAGGGGCTGGACGAGGACCCGGAGACGCGCCGCCTGATCGCCGCGAACGTGGCCATCGAACAGGTGCAGCGTCTGCGCGCCGAGGGCGTGGATGAGTTCCACTTCTACACCCTGAACCGCGCGGAATTGACCTACGCGATCTGCCACGCGCTGGGCCTGCGCGCGGGCGACCCGGCGGCGCACGCGGCGGTGGCGTGACCGGCGGTGGCGTGACCGTGGCGCGGGGGCTCCCGCAACGGGCGCAGGGTCTGATCGCGGCGCTCGAGCAGCGGCTGGTGATCATGGACGGCGCCATGGGCACCATGATCCAGCGGCACGCGCTGAGCGAGGCGCAGTTCCGCGGCGAACGCTTCGCGGGATGGCCGAGCGACCTCAAGGGCAACAACGACCTGCTGGTGCTCACGCGCCCGGCCCTCGTCGAGGCCATCCATCGCGAGTACCTCACCGCGGGGGCGGACGTCATCGCGACCAACACCTTCAATTCCAATCCCGTCTCGCAGGCCGATTACGGCATGGAGGCACTGGTCGCGGAGCTGAATCGGGAGGCCGCGCGCCTCGCGCGCCGCGCCGCCGACGAGATCGCG